>JBKPQV010000180.1:0-8892 GCA_046734235.1 Acidobacteriota bacterium | reverse complement strand
CGATTAGGGGGCCACATTGTGCAAGGTCATGTTGATGCGCGTGGGAAATTGTTGGCCGTTGAGGACCACGGTGAGTCATGGACTGTACGCTTTGGGTATCCGGTTGACCTCGCCCGCTACATGGTCTTCAAAGGCTCGATTGCTGTAGAAGGAATCAGCCTCACGATCGCGAACCTTACGGACGAGTATTTTGAAGTTGCAATTATCCCTAAGACCTGGGAAGTAACAAACCTTTCGTCTTTGAAAGTCGGGGACGGAATTAATCTCGAGGTTGATGTGATCGGGAAGTACGTGGAGAGATTGTTACAGTTTCGGGCGCCTCAGTAATTAGAAAGATCTATTGGTGATTGTGGAAATAGAACCTATAAGGCCAATAGGACCAATAATAGGTCCTATTCGTCATATAGGTTCTATTTCCACAATCACCAATAGATCTTTTTCCCATAATTCTGGGCTTCTAGATCAATCCCCTTTCGGTTAACATACCCGCCAAAGTTCTTGTATTTCCCGAATTTAGGGTGTTTTAAGTGGCTCTTTCACCGATTGAGGATGCTGTTGCTGATATTCGCGACGGCAAGATGATCATTATTGTTGACGACGAGGATCGCGAGAATGAGGGCGATCTGGTTTGCGCTGCCGAAAAGACGACGCCGGAAATCATTAACTTCATGGCCCGTCACGCTCGCGGTTTGATTTGTCTACCCCTCACCGAAGAGCGCTGCGACGAGCTTCATCTGACTACCCAGGTCGCCGATAACACCTCTTTTCTTGGTACTGCATTTACGGTATCGATCGATGCGCGACGGGGAATCACCACAGGAATTTCTGCTTCCGACCGCGCTACAACGATTTTGTGTGCCGTCGATCCAAAGTCGCGACCGCAAGATCTTGCGCGTCCGGGTCATATCTTTCCGTTGCGCGCAAAGGATGGCGGCGTTCTGGTGAGGCCAGGTCAAACGGAAGCAAGTGTTGATATCGCGCGTATCGCTGGTTTGTATCCAGCTGGTGTTATTTGCGAGATCATGAATGAAGACGGCACCATGGCTCGCCTACCCGAGCTGCAGGTCTTTGCGGACCAACACAACTTGAAGATGATCAGCGTCGCAGACTTAGTCCGGTATCGAATTAATAAGGAGACCTTGATCAAACGGGTGGTCGAAACGGATCTACCAACGGTCTATGGCCGGTTTAGAGCGATTGCCTACGAGAATGTAATCAATGGCGATGTTCACCTGGCAATGGTGATGGGAAATGTTGCTTGCAATGACCCTGTACTGGTTCGAGTGCACACGGAAAATGTAACCTGCGACATGTTTGGTTCGCTTATCGACGACACGGGATTTCAATTGCACACGGCGCTGGAAAAGATTGCTGCCGAGGCGCGCGGTGTAGTGTTATATCTACGGCAACGCGAGCACAGCCTGGATTTAGTGAATCAGCTCCGCACTTATGGAGTAATGCAAGAAAAAGGAATAAATAAGCGAGATGCCAGTTTGGAAACGGGTTACGGCGTCGATCGCGATTATGGTGTGGGGGCACAGATTCTCCACGACTTAGGTTTACGACAAATACTTTTACTTTCTAATCATCCCCCCAAAGTAGCGGCACTTGAAGGCTTTGAGCTCTCGGTTGTTGGCAATGTCCCTCTCGGTGAGCCTGCCTCATTGAAGGACCAGGAGATTGATAATCGTGAGCAACGTAGCTGAGTGCGCGAACCATCCGACATCAATTGTCCGATGAACATTTGTTTGCCGTTGAACAAGGTGACAAGGGAACAACGACGGGCTAATGCTCATTAGACGAGCCCCGAACGCGTTTTGGACCATGACTTGCAGCGCTAACTAACGATGCGCTCCAAGGGATCTTTCAACTTTCGGACTCTCCCTCTAGAATTTAAGACTTCCCTCAGGTCGCAAAACGACCACTGGTTATGAGTGTAGACGACGCAGGCACTTCTGGAGACCGTCAAGAACGGCCCCAACAAGAGAAGCCCGCACTGAAGCGGCGCTGGCATCGCTTTACGCGCCGCCATGCAATTCTGGCAGGGCTCATCATTGGTGTCGGGATTTTTGCGCTTCTGGCTATTGCCTTAATCCTTTACCGCTTCGGTTATGTGGATCGCTATGTGGCCGCCCAGATTACTAACACCTTTTCAAACTATGGTATTCGGGCTGTCATTAAGGAGTTTCATTCTTCACTCCCGCCCCGAAGCGTCGAAATGTCGGGAATCGAACTTTACGATGCTGCAACCGGCGAACAATTAGGAAAGATCGATCACCTGGTAGCAAAGATTAGAATTGAAGATCTCTATGCCCTCAATCTTAGGCGAAATATCAATCTTGAGGATCTGAAGATCGAAGGCTTTGAAGCGTGGGTGAAATTCGACGAAGAGGGACGCTCAAACTTCCGTAACATTCACATCCCTCCTCCTGAGCCGAATCGCAGAATCTTATTTGCTTATTCAACCGCCCACATTGAAATCAAGAATGGTGTAGTTCACTACGGCGATCTAAAACACGAGATATCAGGCGAAGCACGCAATCTGCAGGCGACGATTCAACCGGACGATCCAAATGCACCCGCCGAAAGTCGCATGAACGCGGTTACGTTTGCCTTAACAAACTCAACCTTCACCTACGATGGTAGACCGATCAACAACATCGACATCAACGCTCGCGGTAGGGTCAGCCAAACCCGGGCAGAAATTCAGGATCTCACGTTGAAGTCGCCGATCGCCGAAGCCCATTTGCAAGGAACAATGGACGACTGGCGCGAACTTCGTTACCAGATGAACATCACCTCGTCTGTTGATTTGACCCAGGTTTCCGAGACATTCCAGACCGATGCGACGTTGCGCGGGTTTGGAAATTTTTCAGGCACTGTCACGGGTGAAGGCGACAAGTTCAAAGTTCAGGGCGCCATCAAGTCTGACGCACTGGCTGCCGATGGATTGCGGCTGCAGGGATTAGATGTGACGGCGAATGGATCGATCCAGGGCAAGACGTACGAGATAAATGCTAAAGCTGTTGCCAAGCTCTTGGAGTCTGGCGAATTTGAAATCGACGCGTTGCAGCTTGCCGGAAACGTAATGGGAACCGGCACAAACTTCCGCTGGGTTGGTGAGCTGCGTGCCGTAGCTGAAAAAGGATACGGCACAACTATGACCGGGCTGATCCTTCGTGACGCTCGCGCCGAAATGAATGAAGGATTGTTGACAGCATCAGCGAGCCAGTTCAACGCGAATTCAGTAAGCGCTTCCGGTGCGAAAGTGAATGGCGTTACTGCGTCCGACATTCGAGTGCGGAATCAAAACGACGTAACTAACGCGACTGTTGCGAGTGTGAAGGCAGGCAATATCTCGGCTTCAGGCGCAAATGTTAAGGGTGTCACAGCAAGCAATATCAATGTTGAAGACCGAAATGGCGTTACCAGCGTTGTTGTTCAGAAGATACAAGTGGGTGCCACCTCCGCCGCTGGCGCTGAAATCGGCGAATTGAATATCGCTGGTGTCAAGCTTTCTGTTAGAGAACGTCGCATCGAAGGCTCAACGGCTGATATCGATGCTGGCACTGTTAAGTTTGCTGATGGACAAGCTGACAACGTCAAGCTCTCGAAACCAGTATTTCTCATTGAACCTTCCGGTAACTATCGCGCAAGCGCCGACTTGAGTATTGGGGGCGGGGTAATGGGCCGCATGAACATGGGCCAGGCAAACGCCAAGGTAGTTGCAACAAGCAACGAAATCCAGCTAAATGATTTCAGTGCAGATATTTTTAAGGGTCAGGCAAGTGGTAGCGCCCGAATTGCACTCAAGAAGAACGGTTCTTCACACGTAAAGGCGGACTTCAACAACATTGATATTGCCGGTCCTTTGACTGCTCAGGCCGGAAGTCCAGTTCCGTTAAGTGGACGAGCTACCGGGAATGTTGATCTGACTTTTCCCGGCACCGATTTCAAACTCGCGACAGGAACACTCACGACGCAACTACGAGCTGAAACGGGGGATACCGCAGCTGATCAAATTCCAATCACCGGCGATGTTGCGGTGCGTGCTGATCGCGGCGTTTTCAACATTCAACAAGTCAACCTGCAGACACCCGCAACCACCTTGAAAGCAAGTGGCGTCTTCTCGTTTGAGAACGATTCGAACCTTCAAGTTGATCTCAATTCTACAGACGCTTCTGAACTGCAGACTGTTCTGATCTCATCGGGTTTAATGAGCGATGTTGAGGACCAAATGCACGCGTATGGCATTGGAATCGCTGGTCAACTGGCCTTCAAGGGAAACATTCGTGGAAAGCTCCGCGAACCCGAAGTCAACGGAAGCTTTTCCTTAGGATCGTTGCTGGTAAACAAAACAGAACTTGGCGCAGTCTCAGCAAACATTACTATGAATGCGACTGAGATGCGAATTTCAGAAGGACGCCTGGCGGAAAGAGACGGAGGATCAATCCAGTTTTCCTACGTCGCGCCGAAAGTCGGTGAAAACAATGCCTCATTGGAAGCTACGCTGGATCGCGTAAACGCTTCGGCACTCCTCGCGGTTTCACCGCTCAGTAAGAACGAGCAACTAACAAATACCCAATCAGACGTCTCTGGTGTCGTTAAAGTAACAGGCATTCCAAAGGCGATGAGTGGCTCGGCGGATCTTCGTTTTGGGCCAGGCAAGCTGGCGGGTGAGCCGCTCGAAAGTATGGTTGCGCGCGCGAACTTCAGCGGTTCAGACGTCAACATTGAAAGTGTTGATGTTCGCCTTACTGCTGGTCACATTATCGCTAGTGGAAACTTCAATACCACAAGCAAAGCGTTTGACTTCCAGGGAAAAGCTGAAGGGGTGGATGTTTCAAAGTTAACTGCCCTGGCAAACCGCCCTGGTGCTCCCGCGCTTACTGGCGTTGCTGACTTTTCCGCTCACGTCATCGGTAACGCGATGGAGACTAATTTCTCGTCGTACCAAATTACATTCGACGGTCAAGCTCGCGACGTAACAATAAACGGACGCTCAGCCGGAACGCTGGCGCTCGTCGGCAGAACTGAAAACAAGCAACTTAACATCACCCTCACGAGCGGCATTCTTGGGCAGCCTCAAGTCGTCGCGGCGCAAATCAATCTGGCAGGCGAGCGACTTCCGGCTACAGTCGAAACTACACTCACCAATGCTGACCTCACCAATCTGTTTCGCATCTTGATACCAAACAACACCGTCAGAATTTCTGGTTTGGCAAATGGAACGATCAAAGCAAGCGGCGATCTTTTGGACGATGATGGGTATTTTTCGGCTGCGGGACTTACCGGTACTGCCACGTTTTCCGAGCTGAATTTCCGAGTAGAGGATGTTCAACTTTCGGCAGCTGCGCCGTTGGTGGTTCGTTTTTCACCTGGCGAAATCGTCTTTGAAGGATCACGGTTTACTGGACCAGGAACAAACATAACGTTAGACGGAACAATTGCTACCGCAACTAATGGGCACCAGAACTTAAATGTAAACGGCAATCTTAACTTGAGAGTCTTGAACGGCATCTCACCTGATTTCTTCTCGTCTGGAACTGCTGAAGTTGCCGTACGTGTGTCGGGTACGTTTGAAGATCCGCGTTTGATCGGAACCGCTTCGGTGGCTGGAGGTTCTGTATCTGTACTGCTCGGAAATGAACGGTGGACCGTCAACAATCTCAATTCGGTAGTTCGCTTCACCTCCAATCAAGCCCAGATCGATTCGCTTAGTGGAAGTCTCGGTGGCGGTCGAGTGACGGCAACTGGGGGCGCCCTGTTGGAAGGGCTAACAATTGCGAGATTTCGCATCAACCTTCTTGCTGACGACATTACGGTTCCATTCCCGCAAGACTTTCGCTCGACCCTGGATGCTGACGTAGAGATTAGAGGCTCTTCTCGCGAACAATTAATTAGCGGACAGGTGAACCTGAGACGCACGGAATATACCGAAGATATCGAACTCGCTGATCTGATCAATCGTCGTCAGGAATCAATTGAAGAAGGTACCGAGATCGAGTTCACGCGCACCGCGTTATTTGCGGCATTGCGTGTTGAGGGTCGTAATGCGCTTGTGGTTAGAAACAACCTTGCTGATTTGGTTGGCTCCGTCTCGCTACAGCTTGATGGTCCGGTAAATGACCCGACAATTTCGGGGAGAATCACTTCTACCAGCGGGACAATGAATTTCCGTAACGATCGATATGACATAACCAGGGTCCTTGTGGATCTCCCACCCAGCAGAAACGTCGACCCTGTTATTAACATTCAAGGTGAATCGCAAATAAGGGGTTATCGCATCATCATTAGTTTGACTGGTCCATTGTCTCAACCACAGGCAATCGTCCGATCTGAACCCGCATTGCCCCAGGCGGACGTTATTTCTTTGATTACGACCGGCCAGTTAAGTGTCGATGATACAAGTGCTTCAATTCTGACGCAGTCGGGAGTTGGAGCAGCCACGAGTTTGTTAACCGATGCGCTTATTAATGCTCCCGCGCAAAAAGCCACGAATAAACTTTTCGGCCTCTCTCGATTTGAAATCAATCCAGTCATTGGAGGTCGTCGAGGATCTACCCCGTCAGCCCGACTAACTGTAGGAAAACAGATTAGCAAGGAAGTTACGGTTACATACTCGACGAACGTAACTTCTGACCCAAACCAAATACTGGCGCTTGAATACCGTGTATCCGACAGGCTGTCGTTCATTGCGCAATATGAACAGGCCTCTACACGTGAGTTGAGTGCACGGACGAATAATTTCAGTTTTGAGATTCGTTTTCGAAAACGATTTTGAGCACTAAGGGTAGGTTCGAATTGCCGGCAGAGTCGCGAGTTGCGAAAACCATAAGTCTGGGAAGGGCCTCGATTGAGATTCTTTCATTCGTGGCTAAGACTGCACTGTTGCTGATTTTACTTCTCTGTGTTGCTGCAGAGACTTTTGCCAAAACTGCTGCTAGTGTTCGCCTCGACGAGTACGAGGGCCGCTTGATCGTTTCAGTTGAGGTTGCCTTTGAGAACTCGCCCCCGGACGCTGCAGCCCAGGCCGAGTTTCTTTCCTTATTGCGAGTTGCTGCCGGCACTGATTTCTCGACGGTACGAGTGCGCGATTCACTTCAGTCACTCTTTGATACGGGAAGAATTGCTAATGCCCGAGTCGAAGTAACTGAAGAAGGAGCGAATAAGTCAGGGCCTGTAAAACTTAAGTTTGTCATTCAACGACAAGTTCAAATTGGAGAAGTTCAACTCGAATTGGGACCAGTCACCGGTTCGCCAATCTCAACAGATGAGCTTCGGGCCCGCTTGAACTTTGTCCAGCCTGGTACCAGACTCTCGCGGCAACTCGTTGCTCGCAATGCTGATGAAATCCAGGTTTACCTGCGCGACCGTGGTTACTTCAACGCCACGGTTGACTCGACCGAACAGATCGGTCGCCGCGGAATCAGGGCCACTATCATTTACAAGATCAATCCTGGCGAACAAGCAAAAGTTGGATCGTTTCGCATCGATATAAAAGGGTTTGATTCGGCGACAATCCAGAATGCCCTCGCATTGAAACCCGGATCTCCTTTCACGCGAGACGCCCTTGCAAGTGATGTGTCCAGGTTGAAGGATGCGATTATTGCGAACGGCTTTTTATCGCCAGTACTTTCTGATGCTCGTGTTGAACGCGATCCAGACAAAAACGTGGTCTCGATATCGCTCGAAGGTGTGGTAGGACCTCGCGTCGAAGTCGCCGTAAAAAACTTTGAAATTAAAGAGAAGACACAACGAGAGCTCCTTCCAGTCAAGCGTGAAGGAAACATCGACTACTCTGCGATTGTGGAGGGTGCGCGACGCTTACGGAATAAGTTGCAGGAGCAAGGCTTCTTTTTTGCAGAAGTGACCCAGACTTGCACTGTGGGGACCCCAACTCCTGAGCTTGGTCCCAATGGCACAGAAGAAACTTGTCAGAACCTAAATCCCGTTACACTCACCGGTAATTCCGTCCGGATTAACTACGACGTTGAAAAGGGGCGTCGGTTTCACCTGACAGACATTCGCATTAGTGGCACAAACAAACTTTCGTTTGAAGACGTCGAGGCCGACTTGAAGAGTCAAAAGGCGAGCGCCCTGGGACTCATCCCTTTCCTGGGCTTTGGCCGTGGTTACACAAGCCTAACGCTACTGGAGCAGGATCGCAGAACTATTGAAGCTTTTATGCGCGATCTTGGTTATCGACGCGCGCGCGCTGAGGTGCTACAGGGCGTTTCGATTGACGCTGACAATCTGATTATTACGTTCCAGGTCACTGAAGGCCCGCTCACTCGCATTGCCGGAGTCGAAGTTAAAGGCAACAAGATTTATACGGAGAAGCGAATTCGTGATGAGCTACACACAGTTATAGGCGCGCCCTATTCACGTTCGCAGGCGCGAGCCGATGGCGATCGCGTTTCAGCATTGTACGCTCGCGAAGGATATCTAAATGCGCGCCTGGAATTTTCAGTTGTTGAATTGCCTGAGAAGAACAAGGATGAGCAGGTTCGGTTGGTATATTCAATTGCTGATGAGGGTGACAAGGTCTTTATTAACCAGATCCTCATTGGTGGCGTAACTGGTAACGCTGCCACGCGACGTAAAAAACGCAACGCCATCCTCCGGGCAATTCCGCTCGCAACTGGTGATGTGTTACGGGCCGATCGATTATCGGATGCCGAACGTGAGCTTTATCTGACTGACGCCTACCGCCAGGTGATTATCCATACCGAGCAAGCAGGCGAAACGAGCTCGGGTTACAAGCGTCGCGATGTAATTATCGACGTCGAAGAAAAGAAGCCGTACGTGATGGACTACGGCGGTGGTTACTCAACTGATGCCGGGGCCCTGGGCCTGTTTGAAATCAGCAATGTCAATTTGATGAATCGC
>JBKPQV010000179.1:0-3796 GCA_046734235.1 Acidobacteriota bacterium | reverse complement strand
TTGCGCACCCTCTTTCGATTCCGCTTCGCCCATAAAGAAAACAACTTCACGTGCCTCGTTTGGTGCCAACTCGACGGTGACCTGCAACGCCGCGCACGGATCGAGTCCAGCTCCATCCTGGTTTGAAAGACCCACGCGAGTAAGGGCCGCAGGTTTGTCTGGAGATCCGTTGCGGCCTATGAACTCCTTTCGATCACAAGTGGCGCTGGCTAATGGCTCATTCGTTGAGACAAAGAACACCCGGTTTGCAAATTCGTTATTGAAAGGATTCCTCGCGTAAATACTCGAACGACCTTGATCTATTTCGGTAATCAGGTACGGGGCCGACGAATGGCGCAAGAGCCCAAGCACCAGCTCGCTGTAAAACGTGAGTGAAAGTTTTCGCTTTCGAGGTGTTCGATTGCGCAGTCGGAGCAACGAAATCTTTACTTCCGCATCGAGTGGGGAAAAGACGAGCAGTTCTTGTGATATTCCATGACTCGTATGTTCAAATACGCTATAGCCCTGACCGTGTCGAACAATGTAAGGTTCTTTTTCGCGAATTGGTAAGGCAGTTGTAGTCCAGACACTTCCCGAATCTTCGTCCCGCATGTAGATCGACTCACCAGGCGGATCGCTAATGGGGTCATTTGACCATGGCGTTAGTCGATTCTCGCGACTATTTACTGACCAGGTATAACCGCCTCCAGTTTCAGTTACCTGGAAACCGAAACCAACCTGGTTGCCAATAACATTGGCCCATGGCAATGGTGTCCATTGTTCTGTGCCGAGTACGGTTACGTATTCCCTGCCGCCCTGATGAAAACCTCCAAGACCATTAAAAAACTTCAACTCCGGTTGAGCGATCACGTGTTCGGGATAGCTTTGTGAGGCATTACGCGCAATGAAAGTTGGTGGCAGCGTTGATTCAACATTGAGGCGTTGAACTTGATCTTCGAGAGTGCCCCGCTCAGTCACAATCACGATTCGGGCGACAGCATGCAACAGGATGCGGTCTGTTTCCGTCATTAGATCTGCGCGGCGAAGATAGACTCCACCCGGCTTGTCTTGGAGACTTTGTAAGCCACCCGTTCGAATCATCGTATCCAGTTCACGATGTAGTTCCTGCTGGTACGTTGTAGGGCTGTCGTTGAGGATTACGAGATCAACGTTAAGGCCTTTGAAGTGTAGATATTCGTGGCCGCGTACGAGTTTGCGAACGGTCGGCAGATCGGCAGTCTTTTCGATACGCACAACAATAATTGGCAAATCGCCACTGATTCCGTGTGCCCACAGGCTCGATTGGGCCTTGGTGTTCAGTGCCAGGACGTGGGGTCTTGGCCGTAGTGAAGGATCTGAATAGATAATTCGTGCCGCCAGACGTTGAAATAGATGCGCCTCTTCAGCATCTGTTTTCAAGTGACTCATCTCAACTTGTGCTTTGGTCCAGGCGAGTTGCAGTTCACGCTCAAAAATATTCGGGTCGTGATACTTATCAGCCAAAGCCAGTGCTTCATCACGGGAATGAGCGACAATTGTTGTAAATGAACAGTGGGCCGATTGTCCTGGTTCAATTCGGAACCGGCGACGTAAACTGAACACCGGATCAAGAACCGCACCCGTAGTGTTTGATAATGGACGATCTTCGGTGATCGCGATTGGATTGGCACTGGTACGTCCACGTCCAATGAAACGACCGCGATCAGTCTCGTATTGAACTGCACCAACAGTCTCACCTTCAGCTACAACGACGTGAATGCCCCATACTTGTTCCTCTTCACTCGAACGCTGCCGCCTGTGCGCGAGGATGGCGTTTTCCGCAGAGAAGAATTCAGTTTCTATGAAGAGATTGCTAAAGGCCGGATGCGCAGCATCAGCTTGAGGCGGCGCGAGAACAACTTCCGCATAACTGGTCAACTCGATTTCGCGCGCTCGGGGTGAGTTGTTGGTCAGAGTAATCCGACGAATTTCCGCATTGTCTTCGGCGGAAACAACCACCTCCATTCGAGTACTAATTCCGGAGTCGACGCGACGAAAGTCGGCCTTATCTTCGGAAAAGGCAGCCCTGTAGAACGTCGGCCGTTTGCGAATTGGTTGGTGTCCAGCCGACCAAACTTCGCCACTCCTTACATCGCGCAAATAGATGAACGTTCCCCAGTTGTCGCGAGTAACATCTTCGCGCCAACGAGTTACAGCATTCTCGGCGCAGCGTGAATAACCGGCGCCCGCAGCGGTGACCATAACGTTGTAAGTGCCATTTGAAAGTAGTTGTGTTCGAGGGGTCCCATGACTTGGGGTATCGTAAACGCGCGCAATCATGCCTTGTGGCACTTGTACTACACGGCCCGTTAAGACTTCCTCCGCGCGCGGATGAGCGGTTGGCACTCCGATAGGAATCCGCTCCTGAAGTACAAGCTCAGTTGCCTGGATAGCCGGATCGGAATGAAAGCGAGCTTCCATCCGATTTCCTTCAAGCATATTAAGCAGCGCAACCAGGCTCATGCCCTGGTGATGGGCCATGAACGTTCGGATGACTATATGTTTTTGATTTTCCGGTAAACGTTCCGGTGTGTAATCGATCGACTCATAAAATCCGTAGCTACCCAATGCTCCCTCTTTGTCAAGCCGGTGTAGATTCTTGAGTGCAATGGTCGGATCTACCGCCGAGGCGAGCATCGTTGCGTAAGGAGCCACTACAACGTCCTCAATCAATCCTCGTTTAAGTCCCAGCCCGGGCACTCCAAACGGGCCATACTGGTAATTTAATTGCAGGTCACGTACGTGATACGCCGCTTCTGAAATGCCCCAGGGCACACGTCGTTCTTCCCCGTATTCGATCTGCCGGTGCACAACTGTCGTGTACGTTTCATTGAGGAGTGTGCCCGGATAGTTACGCATCACCAGTAGAGGCATCAGGTATTCGAACATCGTACCCGTCCAGGAGATCAGCGCTCGACCGCCGTTTACGGTAGTAAGCGGACGGCCCATACGAAACCAATGTTCTTCCGGCACGTCACCTTTTGCGATTGCAATGAAACTTGCCAGCCGAGCTTCGGAAGCGAGTAAGTCATAGTAGGAATCATCGGTACGCGAGGCAGTGACGTTATAGCCGATTGGAAAAAGCTTCCGCTCATTATCAAAGAGGAACATGAAGTCCATCTCCTGGACGATCTGTTCAGCCGAACGAGCGAGTCGGCTAAGACGTGAGAGTAGTTGGTTAGCCGCTCCTAATGATTGTTCCAGGGCCCGAGTGAGCCGGGCAATTGTTTCAGGAGAAGGCGCTTCAAAAGGTGTTTGTTGGAGACCAGCGAGTTGGACCAATGCGCTGTCACACAATGCTGGAATTTCTCCAAGCGGATGAACCGTAGAAAGTCCTTCCAGAACCTGATCCAATATTTGATTAGGCCCCTTACTTTCCGTTTCCCGTTCAATGAGTGGCAGGAGTCGACCCCAACCACAGATCGTTTCGGCATCGCGGCGCCAGCAACTCGCCTGGTGAAGCAACGCCCCAACCCACCATCTAAGCTCTCTGAAAGCCGCCAGGCCGTGTTCGTGCGAGAGCGCATTGACTATGTCATCGATTTCTGAGGCGCGACGGTTGATTGAATCGAGGAGCACAAACCACGACGACAAACTGCTTTGATTGTGACTCGCAAGCAAAGCACGACAAGCAGCGATTTCATCTTGTACTTGTCTGACGGTGACCACGTCAGTGCGTTGCTGAAAGGTTCCGAGTCGTTCCGCTTCGATAGCAATAACGTCAATGGTATCTGCCAGACCCGCAATGATGCGGTCATCGAAGAGTGGTGTATCAGGT
>JBKPQV010000178.1:0-21141 GCA_046734235.1 Acidobacteriota bacterium | reverse complement strand
GAATTCAACTATTTCAGGTAATAGTGCTCAGATGGGTGGCGGCATTTATTACGTCACGAACAGCAATGGATCTGTTGCGAACGGGACGATCATTAACAGCACCATCACAAACAACAACAGCGGTGATGCAGCTGACAGCGGTGGTGGAATATTTTCGAATGAATCACTCGATACGACGTTTAGTTTGATATTGAAGAATGTGCTGGTAGCCGGAAACTTCCGCGCCGCGGGCACAGTTCCCAGCGACATCTTTGGTCCAGTTACTGGCACGAGTCTAAACAACCTGATTGGTGTCGATTCTGGCCTGACCGGTATTACGAATGGGGCTAATGGCAACCAGATCGGCACCGCAGCCTCTCCAATTGATCCACGTATTGGTCCACTGCTGGACAACGGTGGACCAACACAAACTCACGCACTTCTGCCTGGCAGCCCCGCACTTGACGCCGGCGACGACTTCTCGGCTACTAACGACGGCCTACTGAATGATCAACGCGGCCCAGGTTTCGCACGCCTTCGTGATTCGGCGGATTCAAATACGGTTGCAGCTGTCGATATCGGGTCGTTTGAAGCAGATCCCTCAATCGAGGACATTCCAAACAAATCAACCAACGAAGATACACCGCTGACTTTCACATTCAATGTTGGCGACGCCACGACTGCCTTTGATTCAATCAATGCTGTGTCGACCAATACAACGTTAGTTCCTAACGCAAACGTGGTCGTTGGCCCCGCCTCACCATCGACACGAACTCTAACAATTACTCCAGCGGCAAATCAGTTTGGGACGACCGTGATCAGCGTGGGCGTAGCAAAGACTATCGCCGGTACTCCTGTCATGATGACTGACTCATTCATGTTAACGGTCAATAGTGTTAACGATAATCCGACCACATCGGGGATCCCAGACGTCAACGTCAGTGAGGATGCAGGCGACTCCATCATTACTCTCACATCTTTGTTCACTGATATTGAAGATGGATCGAATGGTCTGACTTACAGTATTCGCTCAAATACGAATCCAACCCTGTTTACCTCCACCAATCTCAACAATGGTGTACTGACGCTAGACTATGCCCCAAATGCGTTCGGCACTGCCGATATCACAATTCGCGCAACTGATGCCGGCAGCCTCTTTGTCGAAGATACGTTTACGGTCAATGTTGGAGCTGTTAACGATGCTCCAGTTAATACAGTCCCTGGCCCACAAAGCTTCCCGGATAGCAGCACGTTGGTGTTCTCATCAGCAACTTCGAATCCGATCTCAGTCGGCGACGTGGATGTCGATGGTGGTTTTATCCAAATCACTTTATCAGTCACTAATGGAACTTTGAGTCTGGCGAATCTCAACGGGCTGGTTTTCAGCGCGGGTGATGGCACCGATGATTCGTTAATGACGTTCATGGGAACTCTAACCAACGTCAACACTGCTCTCAACGGATTAAGTTTCAAACAAGCTAACGGTTTTACAGGAGCTGCAGCTTTAACGATGACGAGCAATGACCTGGGCAATCGTGGAAATGGAGGTGCGCTCACAGACACTGACGTTATCAACATTACAGTTCAGGCTACATTTTCATTTAGTTCTGCTACTTACCAGGAGATCGAGCGCTTTCTCGGAGGCGTAGTCGTCACTGTTAACCGGACGGGTAGTACAGCCCAGGCGGTCTCGGTTGATTACGCTACAACGGATGTGACGACAAACGAGCGTAAAGACTACACCACGGCTCTAGGTACTTTGATCTTTCCGGCAGGTCAGGCCTCCGCAATCTTTACCGTTCTGTTAACGGTGGATTCGTTTAATGAACCGCCTGAGACGTTGAATTTGATTCTTTCGAACCCGACTGGAGGTATGGCGCTAGGCGCAATTCCAACCGCAACCCTTCAAATCACCAGCGTGCCGAACGCGCTGCCTAATGCCAACGATGACGCGGGAACTTTTGTGGACCAGCACTATCACGATTTTCTAAATCGTGAGCCCGATCCAGCCGGACGTCAGTTTTGGGTGAGTGGAATAACAAGTTGCAATGGTGATCCCGTGTGCACCGAAGTAAAACGAATTAATACGTCGGCGGCGTTCTTCCTGTCGATCGAATTTCAAGAAACGGGAGTCACTGCTTTTCTTACGCATCGTGCTTCGTTTGGAACGACCCTTCCTGCGTATCGCATTTTTGAACGTGATACTCAGGCCCTTCAGCGAGGGTTTATTTTCGGCCAGCCGGGAATGGAGACAACACTGGGAGCGAATAAGGTTCAGTTCTTTAATTCGTTCGTTCAACGTGTGGAATTTACGACCATCTATGGTCATCTGACGAACGTTCAATACGTCGGCACTTTGATTGCGAACACTGGAGTCGCTTTTACGGATCAAGAACGGGAAGCGTTGGTGAATGGACTAAACATGGGGACCGAAACCCGGGCCACGGTGCTGCGCAAGATAGTTGAAAAGAATAGTTTCAGGCAGGCGGAATTCAACCGGGCTTTTGTCTATATGCAATACATTGGTTATTTGCGACGCAATCCAACTGATCTTCCGGATACTAATCTCGACGGATTCAACTTCTGGTTGAATAAACTTAATCAGTTCAATGGGAACTACATTCAGGCTGAGATGGTGAAAGCCTTTATTCAATCAATCGAATATCGCGGAAGATTTGGCCAGTGAGGAAGAAGTCGCAGAAGCTCTAAGATGTGGCCATAGCTTTTATTGGCCAGTCAATTTCTTCAGGGCTCGCTTCGCGCTTTCCATTGTTGGATCGATCGCAAGTGCGCTCTTGTAATTCTCAATCGCTTTCTCTTTGTCACCGCGCATCAGGTAGGCTTCGCCGAGACTGTCGTAAACATTTGCGGACTGCGGATAAGCTTCCACGTTCAGCTTAAGCACCTCAATCGCCACGTTCACTTGTTTCTTATTTAATAGTTGGTAGCCAAATCCGTTTAGGTCTGATTCGCTGATGTAGAGATTAGGATCTTCGGCTAATTTGAGTTTTTGATAGTCAGCAATCATCGCCTCGACGCCTTTTTCAGTGAGCGTCTTTTCGAGCACTTCCGACAAGGCCATTGATTTGACGTCGAGGATATCGATGATAAAAATCAACGTTGAATCGGGAGGAATGACGTCGGGAATCCCTTTTGTGCCGTAAGCAAGCTTGCCCGGAATTACAAGGATGGCCTGATCGCCGACGTGCAGTTTTGAAATACCTTCGTCATATCCTTTGATCACCCGACCTACGCCCAGTTTGAATGCAAGAGGCTGTTTTTGATCGTGGGAACTGTCAAACTTCACACCATTCGTCAACGTGCCGGTGTAATTCAGTATGACTGTGTCACCGGCTTTGAGTTGCCGGCCGGTTCCTTTTTTGTGATCAGATAGGTTAGCCCAGTAGGAGTTGTTACAGCCGCGGACTGGGGTCTGGGAGCGCGGCGCCGTTTGGTTTGTGCGTCTATTTCAAAATTGGAAGCAGAGAACAGAAAGAGAATTAGTAATGCAAAGGTCGGTTTGATTTTCATTATTGGGGCTCCGCTAAGTTGATCGTCAAGGGCGCCAAATCTAACACAGAACTCACTATTAATCTGCTTTCATCGAAACCTCACTTACAGCATCGCCAGGCTCTCTGCGTTTCTGTGTTCTCTGCGCCTCAGCGTTAAACTGAGCTTCCTAAACTTAAACCTCCTTATTGGCGCAGAAACGCTGAGAACGCAAAGACGCTGAGAGTGCCAACAAAGCCTTTCTCACAAGAACCAAAAGCGCAACCTTCCTTCTCAAAGGTGCGTAATAACGATGAATTGTTAGCTCAAACCGTCAAAGGCGTAAGTCTCACGCAAACAGTAATAACAAAGGACATAGGATTGCTTATGAAGACCTTAAGTCAGCGAGTCGCCTGGTTTGTTCTGTTGGTATTGATTCTCACCGTTTGCCCGCCACTCGTGGTTCGCAGTCAAAATCAATCGGCTGCGAAATTGAAAACTCCAGTTGCTTCACAGAACGCACAAACCATGAAGTGGAAGTTTGGCGGCAATGATGCGGGAAGCAGCACCTATGAAAGCAATCCTGATGGAACATTTTCGTCATCGACTGAACTAAACGTAGCTGGGATGAATCTCAAGAGCCGGCTCACCGGCAAATTAGTCGACGGTGCGATAACTGAATTCGAACTGGTTAATGAACAGGCTGGCACCGAGGTTAAGGTCTCGGCAAAAGACGGTAAGGCGCGAATCACTGCGGGGCAGGCAACCAGAAATGTAGATTACAAACCCGCAAAGGTTCTCTTCGCAAACCTCCATCCAGTTCTCACTGCGACCTGGTCCAAAGTCCTCGACCCAACAATAGACAGCGTTCAGAAGATCGACGTCTTCATCCTTGACGCGGCCGCAACAGTGCCAGTGGATGTAGTAAAAAAGAAGGCGCGCACCATCGAGGCTGACGGCAAAAAACAAGTAGCGAATGTTTACCTGGCACGGCTTGCAACTGTCGAATTCGATGTCTATCTCGCAGAGGGATCCAACTTCGCAGCATGGGATGTTCCTTCGCAGAGGTTGCAAACGATTAGGTCAGGTTATGAATCCTTCCTTGTAGATCCGAGCACACTTTATCCGGAGCTCAGTCAACCCACGCTGAAGGCGAATAGTGAGAAGGCCGTAAAGATCAAGATGCGCGATGGTGTGGAACTCGTCGCCAATATAGTCCGACCTGCTGACGACTTTAAACATCCGGTTATACTTGAGCGCACTCCTTATGGACGCGAAATATTGTCTCAACTCGAGGGTGAATGGTGGGCTAAGCGTGGTTATGTGCACATAGTTCAGGACGTGCGTGGACGCAACGACAGTGATGGCGACTGGATCCCCTTTGTTAACGAGCGTAAGGACGGTTACGACACGATAGATTGGATCGCGAAGCAAAGTTGGTCCGATGGTAATGTCGGAATGATCGGTGGTAGCTATGTAGGTTGGGTGCAGTGGGCTGCTGCGGTCGAAGCGCACCCGGCATTAAAGTGCATCGTGCCACAAGTCTCGCCTCCGGATCCTTTTTTCAACTTTCCGATCGATCATGGCGTGCCGATGCTCTTTGGAGCGCTCTGGTGGGCCAACTTCGTCAAAGACAAGAAGGTCCCAGCGCTGCCCGAGTTGCCGAAGGATCTCGAGAAACTAAAAACCCTGCCTTTGTCGAAAGTCGATGACGAGGTGCTTGGCAGGAACATACCCTTCTATGACGACTGGCTGGAAAAGGAAACACCCGGAGCATTCAATAGTGCGACCGTCATGGCGGATATGAACAAGGTCAAGATTCCGATTTTGCACATTAGCGGATGGTGGGACGGCGATGGCATTGGCACAAAACTCAACTGGGCCAAGATGCAAGCTCTCGGTCATAAAAACCAGTGGTTGATCTATGGTCCATGGACTCATTTATTTAACAGCAGCTCGCGACTTGGAGACGTTGATTACGGTCCTGATTCCATTATGGATCTTGATTCGATCTACCTGCGCTTCTTCGATACTTGGTTAAGAAACAAGCAGGTGAATTGGGAGAAGCAGCCCAAGGTCCGTGCGTTCTTAACGGGCGCAAACGAATGGCGTGAGCTTGGAGATTGGCCAGATTCAGCTTCGCGTGAGATGAAGCTCTACCTGAGTTCACGCGGTCGTGCAAATGGTGTTGCGAGCGTTGGCGAGTTGGTAGCAATTGCTCCAAAAACCCAGCGGCCCGATCGTTACACTTATGACCCTGCCACTGTTGAAATTCCAAACGAATTCAAAAAGCTAAAGGATTTCGGAGACCTGCTCGCTGGCGGGACTACGGTTGTGAAGATCGACCCAAAGGAAGAAGCTGTACTCTTCTACCGAACGTCGCCAATGGCGGACGCTCTCGTGATTACTGGTCCTATCAACCTTGACTTGTATTTCTCAACCAGCGCCAGGGACACCGATTTCTTTGCCTCAGTAGTCGACATTGATGAAAAAGGCACGATTAGAGCGATAGGTCTTTCCGGAAAGATTCGTGCTCGTTACCTCAGCGGGTGGGAGAAGCCTTCGCTTCTTAAGCCAGGTAAATTGTACAAGGCAACAATTGAACTATGGGACTCTGCACATCAAGTGAAGAAAGGGCACCGGTTAGGTGTTCTTATCTCCAGCGAACAGTTTCCCGCATACGCCCGCAACTTGAACACCGGCGAACCAATCAACAACGCGACCCGTATGGTTGCAGCCCAGCAGACGGTTTATCATGACGCGAGACGTCCAAGTGCCCTTCGCTTTAGAGTTCTCCCTCGCTGATGGCGGTTCTGGCTTTCGCATCGGTATAAGTCGACTCAAAGCGACCTACAAATAACTACCGATCTCGTTTTGACTCATAGTAATATGCGGGCATCGAGTGGGACCCTTATCGATCCCTTCCCATCCGACTACCATTAAATAAGTAAGCTAACTCTGCAAAAGGTACATTGCATGTCCCTCTCAACACCTCTCGAAAGAACCTTGCGAACGCTGCTTCGCATGGGAGTCGCCGTAGTTTCTTTAATGATCATTGGCGGAGTCGTTGTTCGTTATCTTGTCTCAAGTTCTCAAGCATCCGCGAATGAAGCAGGCCACCACGAATCTCAAGAGACCCGACGACATTTGGAAGAAACCGACCGCGGCAATCCCGCCATACTGCAGTCGTACGGCAAATTACCGCTCGGTTTCGAACTTAATCTTGGCCAAACAAATTCGGAAGTTAAATTGTGAAATTGATTTACTTTAATAATCTTTCTCTCGACTAGTGCAGGCAAAGTTGGGATACTAAGCGCCTCCCCAGGTCATCCAGTACTCAGGAACAAATATGAAACCTCTTCTCGCGCTAATTCTCTGTCTTCTCGTCGCTACCCTTGTTCAGGCTCAGAACTGGCCCTCGTTTCGCGGCAACAATGCTTCAGGAGTTGTCGAAGGTCGAAAGACGCCAACTACATGGAACGCTGAAAAGTCTCAGAACATTCTTTGGAAGACTACTATTCCGGGATTTTCCCACGCGAGTCCTATCGTTTGGGAAAATCGTGTGTTCGTTATAACAGCCATTAGCAGCGACGCACAAACTGGTTTCCTGGCGAAGGACCGCGGAATTGATCTTGCCGGCGATAGCGTCAAACATACTTGGAGAATTTATTGTCTGGACAAAAAGTCAGGCCGGATACTCTGGTCACAGACGGCTTACGAAGGAATCCCAAGGGCGAAAAGACACGTGAAGGCTTCGCAGGCCAACTCAACACCGGCGACGGATGGAAGGTATGTAGTCGCCCTTTTCGGTTCCGAAGGGCTCGACTGCTATGACATGGATGGGAAACTTCTCTGGAAGAAAGATCTTGGAATACTCAATCCCGGTTTATGGGATGACCCAAATTCTTCATGGGGCCACTCTAGTAGTCCGATAATTTACCGAGACCTCGTTATCGTACAGGCGGACGGACACAAGCAATCGTTCATAGCTGCGTTCAATTTAAAGGATGGCACACAAGCTTGGCGCGTTGAGCGAGGCGAAATTACTTCGTGGACCACTCCTGCAATCAGCACTGAACCACAACGAAGCGTTTTGATTGCAAATGGAGGCCACTTCATTAGAGGCTATGATCCTTTAACCGGTAAAGAACTCTGGCGCTTTTCCGATAAGGACACAGAAGTAAAGATGCAGGCGCCCCAAGTAGCCAATGGTTTGATCTACATCACCGGAGGTTATCCAGCGGGACGTCCGATGTACGCGTTCAAACCTGGTGCTGTTGGTGACATTTCATTAAAGCCTGGTCAGGACACGAACAGTTTCTTAGCCTGGATCTCGAATAAAGGCAGTCCATACACTCCAACACCAATCGTATACGGTGACTTCTTATACGTCTGTAGTGACAACGGCGTGTTTAGCGCTTACGACGCTAAAACGGGAGCCGTGGTATATCAACAACGACTACCAACTTCATTTAGTGCTTCACCAGTAGCTGCGGACGGTAAACTATATCTATCTAGCGAGGATGGTGATGTGTTTGTTGTTCGAGCGGGTGCGAAGTACGAGTTGTTGGCGACGAATGCTATGGGACAACCATTGATGGCCACACCGGCAATATCCGATGGCCTGGTGATTCTGAGAACGAAGGATTTCGTTTACGCAGTCAGTGAGAAGTGATCCTCCTTGGAGTGCGGTGGCCTGGCACCGCTTTGTTACAGTGAGACTCGTCGATCGTAACCTTCTTGGAGTGCGTTGTTTGTAGAAGTCCGCTGTAACAAAGCGGTGCCAGGCCACCGCACTCCAAGGAGGAGCCATGAGTTACTCCAAATTCTCTCTTGCGCTTGTATTCTCAATGGTTAGTTATGCAGTTCACGCTCAATCCGTTCAGCCGACCTTAACTGCCGAATCAAGCCGGAACATGACCGCCTCGCGCGGTAGTGCGACGCAGGCCTTTCAAATTCCCTCTGCGATCTTGAAAGAGACGCGACGAATACAAATTGTGCTTCCTGCTTCTTATGCTCAAAGTGCTGCCACGCGACGTTACCCGGTGACAGTTGTTGTTGATGGAGAGTATCTGATACCCACCGTTGCCACGGTTGCGGATGAGTTAACCCGCAACGGACAAATTCCAGAGTCAGTTATTGTCGGGATCGAAAACGTTGGCGGTAGCGATGTGATGACTTCAAATCAAAAGCGCGTCTATGACCTAACGCCGCCAGGCCTCTCGATTTCGGGTAGCGACAAGAATCAGGGCGGCGACCTCTTCCTGGACTTCATTGAAAAGGAATTGTTGCCAGCGGTTGACCGGCAATTCCGTACTGCGGCTCCTCGTTTTTTTGTTGGTATATCGTCAGGAGGAGTGCTGGCAACCTGGGTAGCTGCCACGCGATCAACCTATAGCGCAGTCGTTTCTCTTGATGCGCCTGTCGATCGCGAGGAAAACTGGCTGGCTAAAAAATTAATTGCACGTGCAGGTCAGAGCGGGAGGCCCGTCAGGTATGCTTCTCTGGAAGCAAAATTTGGTTGGCCCGAACCAATGTGGAAGTCGCTTCTAAGTTCAGCACCATCGACTTGGAAGCTTTATAGAGAAAAACTTCCGCTCGAGGGGCACGAGACAATGCAAATGGTAGGAGCTTACATCGGACTCCGCCAGGTATTCGGTGACTTCTCGCGCTTATCGGCACCTGAGGCCCCAACTACAAGCATCATTCCGTACTATAAGAAAGTTGGTGAATCATTAGGTGCAGAAGTCATACCGCCAAAGCGATTGCTGCAAAATACGCTTGATGATCTATTGATGGAAGGTCGTGGCGCGGCCGCGCGAGAGGCTTACCAGCTCTTGTCGTTAGGTTATGGTGAGCCCGCTGACAGTGCAAAACTATTAGCCCGGATTGAACAAGTTGAAAAGCAGCCACCTCCAACTGAAACGATTGAAGCCTTGATCGCAACTCCGTTTCCTAAACCCGAAGAAGTAAAACAGTACCTCGGCGACTGGGTTGGTGATGTTTGGCTCGGTGAAAATGGTCCTCAACCGGGTCGCGTAACTTTGCGTATAAGGGTAGAGAACGGGAACGTTATCTGCGAGATTGTTCGACGAAATGAAAATGGCGAAGAGAGCGTCCACGAGGTTGAATATCTCAAGGTTACACCCGAGGGTTTAACTTACGGATTCATGAATGGCATGCGGCCTCGTGCAATGAATCTCTTCGAAGGAAAACTTACCGGCGACACACTTGCGGGGAAGAAGAGATTTGGTGGGATCAGGTTTGAAGAGAAAGGGCCAGCGCTGCAGTTTTCGTTTAAGCGAGTTAAGGGAAGCTAAGCAATTGAGAGGCGAAAAAATGCGTTTAATCACTTTTTAGCCAGCAAGTAAACGTCGTGTGGCGAGTGTTCCCCAGCGGCGGGGGTAACATGATCAATTACAGTGAATTTCGGCGAGGCAATCTTTTCTATATAACCGGCGGGATGAAATACTGCGCAAACGTTTGAACCTGATTCTTGTTGTTCCCTGACGACGAGCTCACCACGCTCAAATTCCTCACGCTCACTAACATTCAGAAGCGATAAGTAGTGGTTGCCATGAGTCGTAAAGTAGAGAAAACCTCCTGGTCGGAGAACTCTCCATAATTCATTGAGCCAGAAGAGCTGTAGCTGCTCACTCAGATGTGTAAACACGGAGAAAGCATAGATGAAATCAAACGATTCAGCTTCGTAAGGAAGCTCTCCTGAAAGTGTATTAACTCGAAAATCAGCGAACTTTAGATGGTTGCGGCACCACTCGATGAGGTCTGGGTTGTAGTCAGTTCCATGCCAGGCAGGTCCAGGCGTTGTTCGCCAATGCCGGATTATGCGCCCTACGCCACATCCAAAATCCAGCACGTCGCGAAATTGCTCGATTTTCAAGCCGTTCTTATTTAGTACCTTGCGGATGACCTGAGTGGCTGAGCGCCCGCTGTCGAGAAAAAACATGGGACTGGTATGAGCCCCGATTAAATAGATAAGCTTTCCCGGAGGGAGCGCAGGTTCTCCGCTAAGACGATTCTTTACGCGAACAGAGAGGTTCTCTGGAACTGGCTTGAGCTTGTAAAAGCCGAGTTTCCATTCAAGTGGTACTGCTTGCTTAAGACTATGATATAAGCCCATGTTCTATGTCATTCCCCTTTAGCTCTTAGTGGTCCGTACTTTAATCTATTTCCAACCGCACGACCATTTGCCTTTAGCAGAGTCCAACCGCTTGTTTATTGCTCGCACGTGGCTCGGCCATTATGATGCGGTACTATGTTGATTCTGCGGCGTGCAAAGCGATGCCAATCATGGCTCCTCCTGGTCTACTGTGTATTCATTGGCCCACTCTCTCAAAGTTCAGGTCAACCATCCTACAAACGCGCAGCTGGTGAAAAAGATCTAACCGTTTACGTTAATCCTTTTATTGGCACGAGCGGTCACGGTCATACGTATCCGGGGGCGACATTGCCATTCGGCATGGTTCAGCTCAGTCCGGATACTCGACTCACAGGTTGGGATGGGTGTTCGGGATATCACTATTCAGACGAAGCGATCTACGGCTTCAGTCATACACACCTCAGCGGAACCGGCATCTCTGATTATGGCGACATCTTATTCATGCCTACGCTCGAGTCGCACTTACCAGCGAGTGGTCAGTATTCGAGATCCTTCTCGCATCTAAATGAAAGTGCGGGGCCGGGTTTCTACAGTGTCAAACTCAACGACGACATATTTGTAGAATTAACGGCAACTCAACGTGCAGGATTTCATCGATACAGCTTCCCGTCAGGATCAAAACCGGGCCAGGTTTTATTGGATCTAAAACATCGCGATCGAGTACTCGATTCGTACCTTCATATCGTCGATCAGACCCACCTTGAAGGATTTCGTCGTTCAACGGCGTGGGCAAAGAATCAAGTGGTTTACTTTGTCGCCGAGTTTTCGAAGCCTTTCGGAACCTACGAAATTTCAAATACAAGCAGTAACTCACGCGAGGCAAAAGGCACGGATGTCAAAGCAATCTTCAGTTTTGCAGATCCTGGCTCGCTACTGCTGAGGGTTGGAATTTCTTCTGTCAGTATTGAAGGCGCGCGGCGAAATCTTGAGACTGAAATCAGCAATTGGGATTTCGACCAAATCAAAAACAACGCGACCAGGGCCTGGAATCGTGAACTAAACAAGATTCAGATCGTTGGCGGTAGTAAAGATCAGTTGACGACCTTTTACACCGCTCTTTATCACGCCGACCTCACGCCCAATTTGTTTATGGATGTCGACCGAAACTATTTGGGACATGATTTCAAGACTCACAAAGCACAAGGCTTCGACAATTATTCTGTGTTCTCATTGTGGGACACGTTTCGCGCCGCCCACCCACTGTACACAATCATCGATCGAAAGCGCACAGCTGACTTTATCAATACTTTTCTCGCACAGTATGAGCAGGGAGGCCGGCTACCAGTTTGGGAACTCGCGGCAAATGAAACCGAAACAATGATCGGTTATCACGCAGTGTCTGTGATTGCGGACGCGATAGTGAAGGGAATCGCTGGGTTTGATCGCGAGCTCGCCTTCAAAGCGATGAAACACAGCGCCGAATTACGGCATTTTGGTCTCGGTCCATACGTGGACCATGGTTACATCGACATGGAGAGTGAACGAGAATCGGTGTCGAAGACGCTTGAGTACGCCTACGACGATTGGTGTATTGCGATGGTAGCGCAGGTTCTGAATCATCGGAACGATTATCAACGGTACTTAAGAAGAGCGCAGTCTTACAAGAATGTCTTTGATAGAACATCGACTTTTGTTCGCCCACGAACTAATGGAGGCTGGTTATCTCCATTCGAACCTCGCGAAGTAAATTTTAGTTTTACCGAAGCGAACTCCTGGCAATACAGTTTCTTTGCACCTCAAGACATCACCGGGCTGATGGAGTTGATGGGTGGTGCTTCGAAGTTTGCAGATAAACTTGACAAGCTCTTTACTGCGGAGAGCGAGACTACGGGAAGAGAACAAGCAGATATCACCGGGCTGATTGGTCAGTATGCGCATGGCAACGAACCAAGTCATCACGTTGCTTATCTCTATGATTACGTTGGGCAACCCTGGAAGACCCAGGCTCGAGTGCGGCAAATCATGGACACGTTTTATCGAAATGATCCCGATGGATTGATTGGTAATGAAGATTGTGGCCAGATGTCAGCCTGGTTTGTATTAAGCGCAACCGGCTTTTATCCAGTCACTCCGGGTTCAACGACATATGCGCTGGGAACTCCGCTTTTCCCTCGAGTCACAATAAAGCTTGAAAATGGAAACTCCTTTACAGTCAAAGCTAACAATCTCTCCCCAAAAAACTTCTATGTTCAATCTGCAAGGGTTAACGGCAAACCATATCGGAAGTCTTTTTTGCGTCATGAAGATCTCTGGGCTGGTGGTGAGCTGGTTTTAGAAATGGGTGACAAGCCGAATACTAAGCTGGCGATCGAGTCACCAGTTTCGCAGATCAGCACAGAACAAATTATTGCTGTTCCGGTCATCAGAGCGCCTAACAAAACTTTTACAGAACAGACGCTTATAGACTTTGAATCAGTAAGGGATAATAGTCGTTTGTATTACACGACCGACGGAACTGATCCGGATCAAAAGTCAATCCAATTCAAAGGGCCATTTAAGATCGATAGCACGACGAGCATCAAAGCCCGGGTGATTGATCCAACTGGCGTTATGAGCCAGGCTGTGTCTGCGACATTTCTCAAGATGCCACACACGTGGACGCTGACGTTAAACTCGCGATATAGCAATCAATACAGCGGCGGCGGAGACTTTGCGTTAATTGATGGCATCAGAGGAACAACCAACTTCAGTGGTGGCGCCTGGCAGGGCTACCAGGGTAGGGACTTGGTTGCTGTAGTCGATTTAGGCAGATCGCAGCAGGTGTCCAAACTGGGAGCCGGCTTTTTGCAGGATGTTGGGTCATGGATCATGATGCCAACGCAGATTGATTTTGAAGTTTCAGAGGATGGGAAAAGCTTTGCGCCAGTGCTATCGATCCCGAATGATGTTTCGAGTCAAAATTACCAAACGATTACGAAGGACTTTGTTGGGGCAATTCAACCGCGGACTGTTCGATTCATCAGAATGCGTGCGAAGAATTTTGGGAAATTGCCGGCCTGGCATGCGGGATCTGGTGGTAATGCGTGGATATTTGCTGATGAGATACTAATTCAATAGACCTTTGTGCTTACGTGTTACAAGTGTTATCGAGTCTAACTTTCAACACAGAGACACAGCGCGGCAGAGCTGCAATCAAAGGCTCACATCCTGTAAGGATGTAATTTAGTAGCCGTTGGCGAGCGGCTTTGCGCGAAGCCCACGGAACAGAGTCCGTTTTTGATTAGACCCTGAAAGGGTCAAACCGATGTTTGTTCGACCCTTTCAGGGTCCTACATATCGTTACCTTTGCACGGGGGCTTCGCGCAAAGCCGCTCGCCCCCGGCTACTAACTTTTGTCCTTTCAGGACGGGAGAAACTTGCTAGAAGAAGAAGTTGATCATTTGCTACACAGAGACACAGAGACACAGAGAAGAAACTCAATGAAATCAAGACTTCCGCTTGCGGTGATTGTAGTTTTATTGAGCATTGCGCCTGCTTTTTCACAGCGACAGCACACCCTCACTGGCGACATCCGGGTTCACAAGGACTTTCACTCAAAAATTCTAAATAATTCGCGCGACATAATTGTTTACCTCCCACCCGAGTACAAAGAACAAGCAAAAAGACGTTATCCGGTTTTCTACATGCACGATGGTCAAAATCTGTTTGATGGCGCAACGTCATTTATTAATGGTCAGGAGTGGAGAGCGGATGAAACGGCACAGTCGCTAATTGAAGCGAAACAGATCAAACCCGTGATCATCGTTGGCATTTACAATGCAGGCAAGGAACGCATCAACGAATATACACCTGAGCAAGATCCAAAATATAAAGCCGGAGGTCAGGCTGATCTCTATGGGCGTATGCTGGTTGAAGAGCTAAAGCCTTTTATCGATCAGACCTATCGAACTCTCAAAACAGCCAAAGATACTGGACTTGGCGGCTCTTCGCTTGGCGGGATTGTTTCGTTGTACGTTGGCTTAAAGTATCGAAATGTATTTAGCAGGCTTGCCGTTATTTCACCTTCAGTTTGGTTTGCAGACAAACAGATTCTTCGCTTCGTTGAATCGCAACCCTACTCTTCGAAAGTGCGGATTTGGTTGGATATTGGAACGAAGGAAAGTAGCAAACCGGAAGAAGCGAGCAAAGCGGTCAGTGATACTCGATTACTTAAGGATGCGTTGACTAAGAAGGGCTGGAAACTTGAGCAGCAACTGCGTTATGTTGAGGACGCCGGAGCTGAACATAATGAGCGAGCATGGGCTAGTCGTCTTAGTTCGATACTTCAATTTCTGTTCCCACTCAAAGATTAAATCCAAAATGGCAAACACAGGAGGAAAGCTGAGATGTCTTTTGGCTAGTCTTCTCAAACACGGAGGCACAGAGAACACGGAGACACAGAGAGGTGTTTTAGTTCTCTTGTTGCTAGTAATTCAGTTTTCAAACGTTGTTCTTGCCCAAAAACCTTCCGGTGGTGTTTCAACCGGTGTTCCAGCGACTTACACAACTAAGCGAACGGTCGGTATCACAGATCCGAATGCGCCCACTCTGTTCGAAGACGTAACTGACAAAACAGCAGTCGCACAATTTCTGCACCGCTCTGGTACTCCAGCCAAAGATTACATTTTTGAAACTGCTTCCGGTGGCGTAGCGGTATTTGATTACGATGGAGACGGACGGCCCGACATCTATTTCGTAAACGGTTCCACGATCGCAGCGCTTAATGGAAAAGAGAAAGCGCCGCGCGCAGCACTCTATCGAAACCTCGGCAACTGGAAGTTTGAAGATGTTACTGAAAAGGCGGGAGTTGCAAACGAGCGATGGGGAATGGGCGTCGCAGTTGGTGATTACGATAACGACGGACGCCCGGACATTTTTGTCAGCAATTTTGGAGTATCGCGCCTTTATCACAACAATGGTGATGGAACTTTTACGGACGTAGCGGACAAGGTCGGTGTTGCACGCAAGGGCTGGAGTACTGGCGCGAGCTGGGGCGATTACGATGGGGACGGCCGTCTCGATCTTTTTGTCCCCGGATATGTAGAAATTGATTTGAGCCGGCTGCCTCCAAGTCCGACCGAAGCCTTGAAGGCTGGAGTGAACTTTTGCCAGTTTCGCGGCGTTGCCGTGATGTGTGGTCCACGCGGTTTGACTGGTGAAGGAGATACTCTCTATCACCAGAAGCCTGATGGTAAATTCGAAGACGCAAGTAGTAAGGCAGGAGTGACTGACCCTGAAAAATTCTATGGTTTTAGTTCAGCATTTGTTCACGTCAACGACGATCAGTTTTTGGATTTGATTGTTATTAACGATTCAACTCCAAAACAGCTCTACATCAACAAGGGAAATGGTACGTTCGAAGAAGTCGGGTATACGTCGGGAGTTGCACTAAACGAGAATGGCCGTGAACAAGCTGGTATGGGACTGGCGATTGGTGATTACGATCACGACGGTCGCGAGGATTTTTTCATCACGAATTTTTCCGACGATTCAAATGTTTTTTATCGCAATGATGGTGACGCAAACTTTACCGATATAACGTTTCAACTTGGGCTCGGTGAAATCTCCATACCTTTTCTGGGCTGGGGTACGAGTTTTCTAGACTATGATAACGACGGCTGGTTAGATCTATTTGTGGTCAACGGCCATGTCTATCCATTGGTTGACTCTCATCAATGGGGTACAAGCTACGCGCAGCAAACGCTCTTATTCCACAATGTCACAGGAAAGTTTGAGCGTATCGGTGCCGCTCCCGGTACGGCACTCGCTTATGCCTGGCCAAGCAGGGGGCTGGCCACAGGCGATCTCGACGGTGATGGTCGGACAGATTTGGTAATCAACAACCTCGACTCAAAACCGACTGTCCTGCGAAACGTCACGTCGAACACAGGTCATTGGCTCAATATTCGACTGGTTGGAGATCCGGCGAAACAGACACCAAAAGACGCGATTGGCAGCGTTGTTTATTTGACAACAGGCAAGATAAGGCAACGACTGGACGTTATTAGCGGCGCCGGTTATTGCTCGCAAAACGAAATGACCTTACATTTTGGCTTGGGTGCGGCTACAAAGGTGGATAAACTGGAAATCAAATGGGCCGGTGGTCACCTTGAAAAAGTTGATGTCCCTTCCATCGATAAAACCATGACGATCATTGAAGGTCAGGTTCGAAAATAGCTTTAGCCAGTCTCTTTCGGCGACCATTCTTGTTTATTCTCAATGCTTACCTCGCTCTGCCCGATAGGAGCTTGAAAACTTGCGACGACTCGATCTCAGAACAGCCCAAGCGGCCCGCGGCAACACGATTCTCGATATCAATCGCCAGATCGTGCTGAACTACGTTCGCGAACGCGAGCCAATTTCACGCGCAGAAATCGCTCGTGAAACGGAGCTACAACGTTCGACTGTTTCTGCGATCGTCGAAGATCTCACCTCAGAAGGTTTGGTTGAGGAAGTTGGGGCTGGCGAATCGACCGGTGGTCGCAGGCCGACGTTACTTCGATTACGAACAGCCGAAGCCATCGCGATCGGTGTTTCCATTACTCCGACAAGAACCACAATCGCGACGAGTGATCTGGCAGGGCGTGTGAAGGATCAAGAAGAGTTCTTAACAGATTCTGATCCGGAGAAAACCATCAGCCAGGTGATCGAGGTGCTGCAGAGGTTTTCGAGATCGCATAACGGCTGCATCGAAGCAGTGGGCGTTACGTTACCTGGTCTCGTCGACCCTTCAACCGGTAATGCTTTGTATGTGCCCTACTTTAAATGGCGTGACTTTCCGGTATCGGAACTAATTACAAAAGCGGTTGGCTTACCGGCCGTCATCGACAATGATGCAAATTCGATTGCACTGGCAGAGCTCTGGTTTGGCAGGCCGGAAGTGAGTCACGCCCGAGATTTTATTCTCGTGCTGGTCGCTGAAGGTGTTGGTACCGGAATCATTTTTGACGGACAGGTTTATCGCGGCGAACGAGGAGCCGCTGGTGAATTTGGTCATATGATTGTCGGCAGACATGCGCCAGTCCCTTGCTCGTGTGGCAACGACGATTGTTGGGAGGCATTCTCTTCTGAGAGATCAGCGATCGCTCGCTATCAATCTTTGATTGGCGGTCCAGTGGAATCCGACCTCACGTTCAAAACTCTAGTGGATCGAGCACTCGCCGGAGAAGTGCAGGCCAATACAGCCTTAGTGGAGACCGCTCGCTTTCTCGGTATCGGGATCTCAAATTTGATTGTTGGCTTTAGTCCCGAAGCAGTAGTAGTTGGTGGTGAAATCGCTCGAGCCTGGAGATTGATTGAGCCAGCATTAACTGAAACCATCAAGCACAGTATTCGTCGGGGTCTTCCCTCAGCACGCATCCTACCTTCTACTCTCGGAGAGAATCCGACACTACGTGGCGCCCTGAGCCTGGTACTTGCCCGGAAGTTTGCTGCGGCCTTCGCAGCATAGTCCTTTTGGATTTTCTCTGTGTCTCTGTGTTCTCTGCGCCTCTGTGTTTTGTATGAGACTCATAGTTTGCGAATCCTGATTTAACGCAGAGACACAAAGAACACAGAGACACAGAGAAGAATTTTGACCTCAAAAACTTATTGACAGACCTAAAATTCTATATTAAATACTTAGTTCGTTCAGGCAACAAACTTGAAGGTAGTTCCAATCAAGGTCAGGCAAACATTCTGGTTAGAGTCACGTGACTCGCTTTCCTGAGGTCCGCAACAACCTCAGGTTCTAGGCTTTCTGACGCACTGACTCGCCGCTCATCCGAAAAATTGTTCCGGATTTTTGTACTCTCGTAACTGAGGATCTAACTATGAGAAAGACACTAACCACTGCCGCCAACCTGGTCGTGCTAGCGCTTTTCCTTTGCTCCCCCGCATTCGCCCAGAACAATAAAGGCGCTATCGTCGGTACTGTAAAGGATCCAAACGACGCACTCGTCACTAAAGCTCAAGTAAAAGTAACCAGCGTAAAAACTGGCGAAGTGCGCACCACAGAATCAAACGACGACGGCACGTTTACCGTCACTAATCTCGAGCCTGGTGTTTACAACGTATCGGTTGAAGCAGCTGGATTTGAGACCGTAAATTTTCAGGCCCTCCAAATAGAAACTAACTCCCGCATGCCGCTCGACGTGAAATTCACAGTCGCGGGTAGCGCTGGATCAGTGACTATCACTGCTGAAGGCGCAACTGTGTTGGAAAGTGAAACCAGCGTTCGCGGCGATCTGATTACGGGACGACAGGTAACTGACTTACCGATACCGCAGAGAAACTTCACTTTGCTTGCCGGCCTTTCACCCGGTGTCACTCGACCTAATCTCGGTTTGCTTGGTGGTGGTGGAAACTTTGTCAGCGGTGGTGGTGGCCAAAACAACACTGAAGCTACACGCTTCCGAGAGTCCGGCGGTTCTGTGCTTGTTGTTAACGGTGCTCGCGCGACCAATAACAACTTCACGCTCGATGGCGTAGATAATAACGAGTCTCAGTTTGGACAGATTGCAATCTATCCGAATCCCGATGCGATTTCCGAATTCAAGATCGAATCCAGCGTGCCCTCCGCTGAATCAGGTCGCGCTGGCGGTGGAATCATCTCGGTCACGTTTAAATCAGGAGGAAACGCGGTCCACGGAACTGTCGGAGAAATCTACCAGGGGAGATTCTGGAGTGCGGCAGCCAGCAAGTTTGATGATCCCACTTCACCCCCTGTGCCGAACTACGTAACTCACAACTACTATGGCACAGTAGGTGGTCCAATCTTTCTGCCACGACCGGGCGAAGGTACTCCTCATTTTTATGATGGACGCAATCGATCGTTCTTCTTCTTTTCACTCAATGGACAACGCAACAGCACACCTATTTTTGGTGGTACCGGTGACCCACAAGCAGTCCCAGTACCCACCGCTAGAATGCGCTTAGGTGATTTTGGAGAATTAATTCGACCGGGAACGTCTCGAGCATATCGTCTTGCGGGTGGTGGCACTGTAAATGCTCCGATTGGAACGATCTTCGCGCCCAACGGAACACCGATTCCGGGAAACGATCTTCGCAACTGCGCGAGCTGCGGTGGCTTTTCACCCTTCGCCCGGAATTACGTAAATGCTTTTCCGTTACCCAACCTTTCAGGCACTGGCCGAAACTATCAGACCAATCGCAAGGAACACGCGATTGTTGATAGCTACGACATTCGCATCGATCATCGCATCACCCAGAACAACACCTTGTTTGGCCGATACAGCAAGTCGGATACGGCTCGCTCGCGAGATAACTTCTTTCCGTTGGGATCTTCACCAACCGGCAACGATTTGCCTGCGGGACCATCAGCAGGTGATGAGTTTGGAAACTCCAAGGGCTTTACAATGGGTGACACGCACATCTTTTCACCTACTTTGATTAACGATGCCCGGTTCGGTGTCACGCGAGTACAGATTGGTATTTTCAATACGGGCGTTAACGGTACGGGAGGGTTCGATCCGAATATTTCCGCAAACCTTGGCGCCAGAAATATCAATCTTGGACCAAACAGCAGCGGCATAGTCCTGGTAGGCATTGTCGATGAATTGACTGGAACAGACCGGGCGACTGAGTTCACCGGGGATGGCGGTCCGTTCTATTTCCTGTCAAACAATTTCGACGTTGCTGATGCGGTCACATTAGTCCGGGGTAGCTCAACCTACAAGGCCGGCGGCAACTTTCGTGTGCGCCAAAACAGCAACTACGATGGCGGTCGCAATAACGGCACCAAAGGAAATTATCAATACGGCACGACTGACAGTGGTTTCGTTTCCGGCAACTACAACGGTATTGGCCCGAACGACACCGGTTCATCGCTTGCCAATTTCCTTCTAGGTTACCAGCCAGGGTTTGTCGGACGCGGAGATCCGGGTGGTCCATACTTCCAATCGAGCAAAGAAATTGCATTCTTCGTTCAGGACGACTGGAAAGTTAACCAAAACTTGACCATGAATCTGGGTCTTCGTTACGACATTTTCACTGCACCAACTGAACGTTTTGACCGGCAAGGCAATTTTGTTCCGGCAACCAAAACTATTCAGATGGCCGGAGAAAATGCTCCTGGTGGTCGCGATCTTGCCGACACCGACATGAATAACTTTGGACCACGCATCGGCTTCGCGTGGAGTGGTCTCAAGAGTGATCGGACAATGGTTATCCGTGGTGGTTATGGCCTGCTCTACACTACCGACATCAGTGCCTCCCAGCCGTTAACCGCGAATCCTGGTACTGGTGCAGCTAGTTACGCCTGCACTCCAATAACAAATCCAGGCGGTTGTCCGTCTGTGTTCACGGTTCGCAATCCGTTTGACGTTGGTATTCCCACTGCGCCATTCACCACGGCCGCGCCGGGGTCGAGTTTTGCAGCTCCCACCACAGGCGGTCTCATTCTTTTCAACGATCCAAATCGGAAGGATGAGATGTATCACCAGTACAACTTGACGGGCCAATGGGAATTCAGACCGGGCTGGCTTGCAGAGCTGGCTTACGTTGGTTCACAAGGC
>JBKPQV010000177.1:0-3152 GCA_046734235.1 Acidobacteriota bacterium | reverse complement strand
GCTTAACCGTTCCCGACCTGGTCCGCGCCGTCCAACAACAGAGCACAGTCAATCCAGCTGGTCAGGTGGGTGCCGAGCCTGCACCCATGGGGAAGGAAACAACTTTCACTGTGCGTGCCCAGGGGCGTCTGCAAACTCCTGAGGAGTTTGGTCAGATTATTGTGCGGTCAACTCCTGATGGATCTGTGGTCAGACTAAAGGATGTGTCACGCATTGAACTGGGCGCACAGAATTATCAGCAGCGCGCCAGTTTTGGCGGAAGTCCGGCAGCGATTGTCGCCGTTTTTCAAGCGCCGGGATCGAATGCGCTGGCCGTTGCGGATGGCGTCAAGAAAACGATGGAAGAGCTCAAACAGCGATTTCCGTCTGACTTAGATTACGCAATTGGATTGGATACGACGCGTTCGGTTACAGAAGGCATTCATGAAATTGTTGAGACACTAATCATCGCAATCGTTCTAGTCTTATTAGTCGTCTTCATATTTCTTCAAAACTGGCGAGCAACCTTGATTCCAATGATTGCAGTACCTGTCTCACTGATCGGTACATTTGCAGCGTTTCCATTTCTGGGTTTTTCGATCAATACGCTGTCACTGTTTGCACTGGTTTTGGCAATCGGTTTGGTGGTCGATGACGCCATAGTAGTGGTTGAGGCGGTAGAGCACCACATTGAACATGGTCTAAGTCCTCGAGAAGCGACCCTCAAGGCAATGCAGGAAGTTGCTGGCCCAGTGATCAGCATTGCTTTGATTCTGGCGTCAGTTTTCATTCCCGTTGCCTTGGTGAGCGGAATTCAGGGCCGGTTAAACAAACAGTTCGCAGTCACCATCGCAGTTTCGGTACTCATTTCGGCATTCAATGCCCTGACCCTGTCACCCGCCCTGACAGCATTGCTGCTCCGACCGCGCAAAGAATCTCATGGGCCACTCGCAAAATTTTTCGCTGCGTTCAATCGAGGGTTTGCAAGGGCAACGCATGGTTACATTGCAGTGAGCCGCAGTCTAATTCGAAAAGCAGTTGTAGGCGTACTGATACTCGTTGGTTTTGCAATCGTCGACGGTATTTTCGGCAAGCGGTTGCCGAGCAGCTTTCTCCCTGAAGAAGATTACGGTTACCTTTTTCTAAATATCCAACTTCCGCCTGCGGCTTCACTCGAGCGCACTGAACTGGTTTCGAAGAAGGTCGATGCGATTCTCAAGGAAACAGAAGGGGTGCAATACAGAACCACTATTAACGGTTTCAGTCTGCTGAATCGTGTCTCAGCTAGCTACAACGGATTTTTCTTTGTTTCGTTGGATCCGTGGAGCGAGCGTAAACACACAGCGCAGGAAATTGCGAAAAGTGTAAATGCCCGGCTCGCCAGTGAAATTCCGGAGGGGATTACATTTCTTTTCAGCCCACCGGCAATTCCAGGTTTAGGTAACTCGGGAGGGTTTTCGTTGTGGTTGCAGGATCGCAGTGGTGGGTCCGTCGAGTTTCTTGATCAAAACATGCAAAAATTTCTTGCGGCGGCTCGGCAGCGGCCGGAACTCGCTGGCGTTGGTTCCCAATTCTCTGCAACGACTCCACAAATCTTCGCCGACGTCGATCGCGACAAAGTGCTCAAGCAAGGAGTGGACGTCAGAGATGTATACCAAACGTTACAAGCTTATCTAGGTGGGTTGTACCTGAATCAGTTCAACCGATTCGGAAGACAGTGGCGAGTTTTTCTTCAGTCAGAAGGAGAGGAAAGGCTAAGTGATCACGACATTAGTCAATACTACGTTCGTAACAACGACGGTAACATGGTGCCGCTCTCATCCTTACTTAGCACTCGAAAAATTCTCGGACCCGAATATACGAACCGCTTCAATCTTTATCGATCGGCGCAGATTATTGGATCGGCTGCTCCAGGATATAGCTCAGGACAGGCGATCGCAGCTCTCGAAGAGGTAGCGAAACAAACTTTGCCTCCCGAGATGGGTTACGACTGGTCGGATCTCTCCTATCAAGAACAGAAAGCGGCAGGAAACACGACGAGTGTTTTTGGATTGTCTCTCGTGTTTGTCTTTCTAATTCTAGCTGCCCTGTACGAGAGTTGGTCGCTTCCATTTTCGGTACTGCTCACAGTGCCGATTGCAATCTTTGGTGCGTTCCTTGGTCTTTGGCTACGGGGTTACGACCTCGATGTGTACGCTCAAATCGGCTTGATAGTACTCATCGGATTAGCGGCGAAGAACGCCATCTTGATAGTTGAGTTCGCCAAAGCTGAGTTGGAGAAGGGGCGTGATCTCGTTGAAGCGGCGCTAGAGGGTGCACGTTTGCGATTACGTCCCATTCTAATGACCTCGTTTGCATTTATCTTCGGCTCGGCTCCCCTTTGGATTGCTTCGGGTGCAGGTGCATCGGCCCGTCGCATCCTTGGCACAGTGGCAATCGTCGGGATGCTGGCGGCAACGTTGATTGCGATTTTCATCATACCTGTGAGCTTTTATGTTGTTGAAAAGTTGACGATGAGGTTCAAGAAACGTGCAAGTAGTGTTGGCGCGCCTGAGCCTCATCCTGTAAGCGGTGATTAATTATGGCAAAAACAATGATCAATTGGATTGTCGCATTGGGCCTTATTTGTTTGCTGGTAACGAGCGCAGCGGGTCAAAGCAAGTCTTTGCGTCCAACAGTTCCGGTGCCGGATTCTTTTCGCGGGGGAGATTCGACTACTCCCGCAGATCAGATATCACTGGGCGACGAAAAATGGTTTGAAGTTTTCAAAGACGAAGAACTGCAAAAGTTGGTTCGCACGTCGATTGATCAAAATCACGATGTGCGTTTGGCAGTAGCCAGAATCAACGCGGCGCGAGCCAATCTTGGTCTTGTACGATCTGAGCAGTTTCCGCAGATCGCTGCCGGTGCTGATTTCGCAACTGCTCGTACGTCAGTCAATGGGCCGGCTGGTGCTGCTGGGCAGGGAGGTAGAGCACGAAGCTTTGGCAGCGTTTTTCTGAATCTGCTGTCTTTTGAGTTAGATGTTTGGGGCCGTTTGCGACAGCAAACAAAAGCCGCACGCGCAGAGCTGCGAGCTTCGGAAGAAGATCGTAAGGCTGTACTGACGACGGTTGTAGGCGATGTGGCAACTGGATACCTGTCTCTTATACACATCTGACGCTGCCGACGAG
>JBKPQV010000176.1:0-5601 GCA_046734235.1 Acidobacteriota bacterium | reverse complement strand
CAAAACAACTATTTGGGCGCTGAAGTCGTTACCGACACGCGGTAGGGTCGGGACAAATCTTGAACCCAGGCCCTATAGAATCGAGGAGACCCGACGCTACCGCGTGACGGTACCGACTTCTGCGCCCTAAGAGTTGTTGTGACTTTATTCGGGTGAGTTCGTGGATCATTCAACCTCGACGTAACAGACGATCCACGAACTCACACGAAAATTGCACGAACAAAACAAACTATCCACCGATTACGCCGATTACAGGGATTTAGATCACCCTGGGAAGGTTACCTAAACCACTCACAAAAGAAATCGGCGTGATCGGCGTAATCTGCGGACCTCCATCAATTCGCACTTCCTTGGAGTGCGATGGCCTGGCATCGCTTTGTCACAGCGGAGGCTTAGGAACAGATCTCTCAAACACTATCCACCGATTACGCCGATTACACAGATTTAGAGCATCCTGGGAAGGTTACCTAAACCACTCACAAAAGAAATCGGCGTAATCTGTGGATAACCTGTCAATTCGAGCTTACTTTTGGCGGCGCCCCAATCTTAAATATTCGACATCTAGTAACCAATGACCTCGCCATATCAGGCTCAGTCAAACTTGCAAACAGATCTGCAACAGCCGTGCGTTCCTCCTCCGACCGTCGAGCCCTGTCTGCAGCAAACGCCGCCGCCACTTTATCCATACCACCCAAAGTAGCAGTCGCCATCCACACGTAGTGAGTGAAATCGCCGTCAGTCTTTACCTCTTCGACAGCTAATCCGTAGGCCAACAAAATACCGTCGCTGACCAATTTATCGAAAACAGGTTTATTGTATTTCTCCCATGCCTGGCGCCACTGGGCAGCCTTGCCTGGTTTCACCTTTGTAAAGTTGTATCGTGTAAAGGGCAGTACACCAGCGGCAGGTGGCGGACCATAACCGGCGACGAGATCGCGCGTCACCCAATCACGGGTTTTACTCATATCAAACACTTCTCGCTGCCGCTGTGCAGTTGTCATTGGCAGCTCTTTCTTAGCAGCTCTAGCGGCGTCGGCAGCTTTCGCCTCTTCGGCAGCAAGTTGTGCCTGGCGAGCTTCCATTGCAGTTAGGACCTTCTCAACGCCCTCCCAGTTCGCAACAGTGAACCAGATCCAGTTCGTCGTACCGCCGGGATAACGAAGGATGGGAGTTTCCATTCCCCAGGCGAGTACAACTCCGTCAGCCAGCAATTTATCTCTAACAGGCGCGCCGACAGTTTTGATCAGAGTCATGAACTCTTCTTCTTTTCCTGGGTTGACTTTGTAGTCGTAATAGAAAGTTAGGGGTTGTGGTTGAGCGGGAGCTTGTTGGGCCAGTGCTGAGCAACAGGCAATTAGAATGATCAGGGGGAGGAATAAAAATCTTGTCATTATTTTCTCCTTTGCAGCCATAGAAATGGCTGTGGTTGGATGGTTGGTAAACTGAAATTAGGCTTGACTACGCGAGTTGGCCCAAGCAAACAACTGGGCTTAGTTAGGGGCTGCACCGGACTCTGGAATCCGGATTTGGACCAACAGTGGGAGGACTTGTATTGCAATAGCGGGCCGAAGTCAATAGCACAACTGACAGGCGGGATTTTCAAATCCATTAGCGGCTCGCATTGTTAAAGCGAGAGTCTAAAGTCTGAGCCGAAGCGGGCCTCACTTGGAAAGAACAAGTAGGGAAGGGCGGCTTGCCCCCGCTGACTCACCCAACAGGAACACCAGAACTCAATGAATCGTGTTGGGTGAGGTCAGCGGGGGCAAGCCACCCTTCCCAACTTGTTCTTTCCAAGTAGAGACCCGCACGGCTGAAAGATTCCTGGATTCTAATCAGTGAAAATCTGTGGCGACTCCCTTAGTAAGGGGTTACCATTTCCATCCAATGAAAACGATCGGCCGCAATGACCCATGCCCCTGCGGGAGTGGCAAGAAATACAAGAAGTGTTGCCAACAATCTGACGAGTTGCGCGATTTCACTTATCGTCGCCAACGAAACCTCGAAGCAGATCTCAGCAGCCGTCTCAGAGACTACGCCTTTGACCTTCATGACTTCGCGTCCTTTGAAAAGGCCTGGCATGATTTCAACGACGATCAAGACGTTGAAATGATTGCGCCTGACTCCCCGATGCTAATGCTTTTCATGCCTTGGTTCCTATTTCACTGGAAATTCGCAGGCAGCAACGGTGAACCCACCACGAACGTAATTTCATTCACTGAGTCTCCCGAAGTAGAACTGACAGTGGAGGAATTACGCTTCTTGGTGAGCGCGGCGACCTCTGCATATTCACTTTGTGAAGTGGTTCATTCAACACCGGGAGTTGGCATGCGACTCCGCGATCTGTTTACCAATGAGGAAACTGATGTCGCTGAGCGCGCGGCGTCACAAACACTGCACGCCGGTCATATCATCTACTGTGCTGTCATGGAGCAGGAGGGAGTTTACTCAAACCTGGCAACTGGTCCATACGAACTCCGTCCCACCACCAAGCTAGAAGTTCTCGAACTGCGAAAAACCTTACTTAAAGCGATCCGGGCCAGGAAATTTACGAAGGACGCGTTGATGATGTTTGAGTCTGACATTCGCAATCTTTATCTGAACGAAGTCGACAGACTCCTTGCGCCGCCGCGAATGACCAACACCGACGGCGAAGAAATGGTGTTTCACAAAATATATTACGAGGTTGAATCTGTGCCCGTTGCATTTGAACGGTTGAAAGATCTTGCAGCAGGTCTTGAAGAATCGGAGTTGTTGAAAGACGCGAAGTTCAGAAAAGGAGAGCTGATCAAGGCAGAAATCCCCTGGACGGGCGGAAACTCGGGCGTAACGAAACAGCAGGACGGGTGGATTCTTTTGGGTTTACTAAAGATCTTTGGGCGTGAACTCGTTGTCGAAGTGAACTCCAAGGAGCGTGCGAAGAAAATCCGCAAAATGATCGAAAAGCGACTTGTTGATGTGGCGCAGTACAAGCGAACTTTGATCGAACCGCTACAAAAAGCTATTGATGAAATGTGGGAGTCAGCTCAGGCCGCCGAAGATGGAAAATCCGAACAAGGTAAAACCGGGCCAATGCTCGATCCAGATGATCCTGAAGTGCGAAAGATCCTGGAGCAAGTAGCCAGAGAGCACTGGACCACCTGGTACGACATTCCCGTTCCAGCTCTTAACAACATGACTCCTCGCGAAGCGGCGCGAGATAAAGAAGGTCGTGTGTTGCTTGAGAGTTTGTTGCTCGAGTATGAGATTAATAATCAAAGAGTACCCGAATTCAACCGCGCGGACATTCCAGCGATTCGCAGGGAGCTGGGACTAAATTAAACCCTCGATTTCTCATGCCTTTAGTAACCCGCTAATTCACAACACGAATACTGGTCCTGGGACCGCATGCGTCCTCGCCTGCCGGATTACCGATCATGTTCTTGGGATTATCCTCTCCAGATGAGTGTCGAATAGGATCCGCCAGGAAGCAAGTTGGGGTTTTAACTCTTCCAGATCTCAATCAGTGTAATCGGTGAAAATCTGTGGCTATTACTTTGTATTTCATTAAATTCAGTGGAATATCCTCGGCACCGGGTGCTCCGCTAAATAAGTCGGATTATGGGTAAACCTCGATTCGTCGAGGCGAGACCCGACCGGTTGAACATTGTCCAACTTTTGTCCACTTAAGGAGACCCGGTTTATTTTTATCCATCTCTCCTTAACGATTCACCGGCTCACAATACGGAACAACCAGCCCCACCGGCAACTTAGTATTCGCATCTCCACACGCATCAACCAGGTCGCGCTGAGTCAACCCACTCACCGCACTAAGGTCAGCACCCTGTAACCGAGCGCCACTCAACATCGACCTTTCTGGCTGATACGACCACACAACTTTCAAGAATACTCCACACAGCAGCATGGTAAGAACGAAGCACGATGTAAGTGCTGGTATGGTCCAACCACTCTTCCTTCGCAAGGAACTTGAATAAAGTCCAACAGGCTTAGAGTGGGCGACGTCAGTTTCGTCTTGTCCAAATTGCTTTTCGAAGAAACGGCGCCTTTGATAGAAGCGCTTGAGATAGTGTTGAGTGCTGAGTATGAGCGCGACTGCTGCTAGCGAGATTGCAATTGCTGCACTTAAGAACAACGAGACGACTATTCGCTGTGTTTTGAGAGGAACCGTTGCCCATGCAACAACAGCTCCCGCCGCGCCAATAGCAAAAGTGATGGCGGTAAATAAGTTCTTAGAATTCTCAAAAATCTGCGCCTCCCAGTGTCGTATAGTCACATTCGTCTCTTTCCAAAGGTCGACTGCATCAGGTTTTGACTCTTGTTGCTCAGAACTGTCAGCAACCGGGAGAAGGATCACTGGAATCATAAGGTAACTCCTTTCAGTGAAGAGCTTGAGCATGTGAGTGCTCAGTGTTTTGTAAGACAGTTTGGGACGATCAAGCGTGCGAGGGTGTTTAAGATATCACAGCGAGACTTCAAGCAAAGAGACTAATAAAATGATCCAAAAGTGTAAGGCCTCTCTTTCAAACTCCGCAGAAATCGGTGACTTGGGTTAATCGATGCTAAGTTGATCCACGCGGGGTTGATTTACGCCGGGTTGATTGATCCTGGATTAATTGACGCTGAGTAGTTATCGGTTTCCCCTTTAGTAACCGGTCGATTCGCAACACTAGTCCTTATCCTGGGAGCGCAGGCGTCCTCGCCTGCCCCCATTCCCGATCATGTTCCTAGGTTATCAACCACCTACACTAAAAGAACCTAAAGTCACTCTCAACTTCTTTTATAAATTAATCGGCGTAATCGGCGGATAACTCCCTGAAACCCTAACCGATCACTACACCTAGCATCGATTAACCTGGCGTCAGTCAACCTGGCAATTTGTACAAATCTTGGCGTATGCTCTCGCCACATCCAGCTTTCCATCAACTCTCACTTTGAAAGGGGATTACATATGTTGTGTCACATAACTCGCTGCAACATCAAAGCATTCGTAGTTTTGCTCCTTTTTTTAACCAGCGCACGCCTTGCAAATGCACAAACAAAGCCTGATCAAAACAAAGCAAAGCCTGACCCTGCTGCCGATGCGGCGTACGTCGCAGCTGAGCTAACAAGATTGAAGCAGTATCTCGATAAGGACGGAGGCTATAAGGACAAAAAAGGCGGCTACTACAATCCGAAGGCGGGTACTTATACAGACGAGAAAGGTGGAGTCGTTGATAATTGGAAAGGCTACAGCTATACAGATGGATCTTATAAATCCGCACTTGGCGACTACTGGGATGCGAAAACTAAAACCTTCAAACTCTCAAATGGCGAGAATGTGCAATCAAACGACACAACTTCGGAGGAAGCCAGAAGGTTGATGCGCGAAAACGTAGAAGCGAACGACGGTTACGATAAGTACTTTTGCGTAAAGGGTATGATAACAGCGATTAGAATTGAGCACCCAAGCACACCCGCAAATACCCAAAAGCGTCCTTGATTTTTGAAGTGGTCCTCCACCGATTTAAGCTACGACTCTAGAATCGGTGTAATCGGCGTAATCTGGCGGATAACTTCTTTGCCTGGAAACACACCTACTGACAACCGAAAATCCACGCGCTAGAG
>JBKPQV010000175.1:0-5922 GCA_046734235.1 Acidobacteriota bacterium | reverse complement strand
GGCTAAAACCAAACGCTACTCTATCGCAGGCGCAATCAGACATCGCGGGAATAGCAAGACGTCTCGAACAGGACTTTCCCGAGACTAACGGCGGCCTGGGGTCAAACGTAACTTCGCTTCATACCCAGATTGTTGGCAACGTCAAGCAGTTGCTGTCGATCTTGTTTGCTGCGGTAGCGTTCGTTTTACTAATCGCCTGCACTAATGTTGCGAGTTTGTTGCTCGCGCGGGCTGCACAACGTGATCGTGAGTTTGCAATTCGGCGAGCAGTTGGTGCTGGTCGATTGCGTTTGGTGCGACAACTCTTAACAGAGAGCATCGTGCTAAGCCTCATCGGCGGAGTGGCCGGTTTGGCGCTTTCTATATGGGCGGTAAGTCTTTTCATTAAGTTGAGCCCGGGCGACATTCCGCGTCTTGAAGAAGCAAGTGTCGACTTCCGCCTACTCGGTTTCACTTTCCTGGTATCGATGTTAACCGGAATTGCCTTTGGTCTATGGCCGGCTCTAAATGCGACCACGGGTTCGCTAAATCAGTCGTTGAAGGATGTTGGAGCAAAGGCAAGTGAGGGAAAACAACGTCGTCGCTCGCGGAATGTTTTGATAATTACTGAACTTGCACTTGCTCAGGTTCTCTTAATAGGTGCTGGCCTGTTGCTCATGAGTTATATGCGGGTCAGCAGGATTGATCCTGGCTTCAACAGCGATCATGTCCTTTCCGCAAAGATTGCGCCCGCCGCAAGCAAATATAAAGACGCAAAAAGTCGGGTCCAGTTTTATTCACGTGTTCTTGAACAACTTCGAGAGATCCCCGGCGTGTCTTCGGTGGGCATGGTAATGAATCTTCCACTTAGTGGCTCAGCCATGAATCGGGGTTTTAACGTCGAAGGTCGACCCGCTCCAAAACCGGAAGAGAACGTGTCGATGGACTACCAGGTTGTGAGTCACGACTACCTGGCGACAATGGGGATCCCGGTTCTGCGAGGTCGAGGATTTAGCGATCAAGACAATGAATCCGCAACTCGCGTAATTGTGATCAACGAAGCAATGGCGCGTCGCTACTGGCCCAACGAAGATCCACTGGGGAAACGAATGGCTATCGGCGAGAGCTCGAAAGAGACATCGTGGCGCACGATCGTTGGAATAGTAGGAAACGTGCGTCATGCGGGGCTTACTGAAGATCCGGAGCCGTGTGCTTTTATCGACTATCGTCAAGATCTCGAGTCATGGCCGCGCATGGCATTTGTAATGAAAACCGTTCCCGAAGCAGCCAGTTTGACTTCAGTGGTGCGCAACAGCCTTGTTTCGATTGATTCACAGCAGCCTGTCTATGCGATAGAGCCATTAGATAAGTTGCTCGAGTCGTCGGTGGCTCCGCGACGGTTTGTGATGTCGCTGATAGGGGCACTTGCACTCGTTGCGCTGGCATTGGCGATGGTTGGGATTTACAGCGTCATATCTTTTTCGGTCAGCGAGCGAACAAGGGAGATTGGAATTCGTATGGCACTAGGAGCAAACTCGCGGGAAGTCATGCAAATGGTGCTGGGCCAGGGGATGCGTGTGTCGGCACTTGGGATAGTTGCGGGGCTGGCGATTGCATTTGGGCTTACTCGTTTGATGACGACCTTGCTTTTTGAAGTGAGTGCGACGGATCCCAGGACCTTCTTATTGGTGGCAACAACGATGACGGTGGTCGCGTTGTTAGCGTGTTATCTCCCAGCTCGCCGTGCGACCAAAGTCGATCCTTTGGTGGCGCTGAAAGAGGAATGATGGTGAGATTGTGATTGCTGATTGGTGATTGCTGATTTTTTGTAGGTCCTATCGGTCGTATGGGTCCTATTAAATCAGCAATCAGCAATCAAAAATCAGCAATTAACATCGATCTCCACGGAAAAGACTATGAACAACCTACTCAAAGATCTTCGCTACGCCGTTCGCATGCTGACCAAGACTCCGGGAGTCACTTCAGTCGCGATCATTACACTCGCGCTCGGGATTGGTGCCAATACCGCAATCTTCAGTGGAGTAAGTGCATTTGTCTTTCGGCCGTTACCCGTCGCCGAAGCCGATCGACTGGTGCGGCCGGTGGAAATCGATGAAGGCCGCGGCACCAGCGATGACCTTTCCTATCCCGATTACGTCGACTATCGAAATCAAAGCGCTTCCTTTACCGCTCTAGCGGCTGAAGACATGGTCCAGGCGGCAATCGATGCGGATAACCAAAGCGATGTTATTTGGGGACAACTCGTCAGCGGCAACTACTTTGACATGTTGCAGGTCAAGCCAGTGATGGGCCGAACTTTTACACCAGATGAAGACGGCGCGCCCGGAGGCCATCCAGTAGTGGTCCTGGGCCATAGTCTGTGGCAGCGCCGCCTTAACTCGGATCCAAACATCGTTGGCAAACCCTTGCGACTTAATAATCACCAGTACCAGGTCATCGGAGTGGCACCGGAATATTTCCGCGGTAGCAAGTTTGGATTATCGATGGACTTCTGGGCGCCAATGGCGATGGTAGATGAATTTAGGGGTTCACCTGGTTGGCTAACCGAGCGCAACAGTCACTGGATGAATGTAATTGGCAGATTGAAACCGGGTGTTACGTTGGACCAGGCATCTGCCGAGATCAATGCCATTTCGGCTCGAATTAACCAGACATATCCCGACAACCGTGCCAGCAATACGCAAGCAAAGGTGGTAACGGAAATTGATGGGCGCTGGGGGGAAGCTTCGGTTGTAATGAAGAGTGCCGGCGCTGTCGCAATGGCGATCGTGGGGTTAATACTCCTGATTGCCTGTGCGAACGTAGCCAACTTATTACTCGCTCGCGCCGCCTCGCGACGAAAAGAGATTGGTATTCGCCTGGCGCTGGGGGCGAGTCGAGCCCGTCTGATCCGTCAATTACTAACAGAAAGTTTATTGCTTTCTTTAGCTGGCGGTGCCCTGGGTTTGTTACTTGCTTACTGGATGACGGATTTAATGCAAGGGTTCATCCCGGTCCTGCAGTACAACGTTGTGAATGACTTCTTCGATCTCGATTCTCGTGCCTTGATCTTCGCGTCTGTGGTGTCGGTGGTGACGGGAATCGTCTTTGGTCTCGCACCTGCGTGGAACTCTTCAAACCCTGAGCTGGTTCCGGTTTTGAAGGGCGAGGCCGATATCGTTCAGAAGGGCAAGACTCGAAGAATCACGCTACGCAACTCTCTCGTCGTTGCGCAAGTTGCGTTATCTCTAGTGGTGCTCGTCTGCGCTGGTCTCTTCATCAAGAGTTTTCGCAAAGCGCAACAAATGGATCCAGGCTTTGCGGCTCGCAATGTGTTGCTGATGACACTCAATCCGCAATTGGTAGGTTATGACGATGAGAAAGCCAATAACTTCTTTCACCAAATAGTAGAACGAGCGTCAGCCATACCCGGCGTAGAAGCGGCAGGCATTGCGCGCTTGATGCCACTCGGCGATTCCTCAAATTCTAATGGTCCCGTTCTAAAGGAAGGTGAAATTCTGCCGCGCGGGAGTGCCGGTCGTGATGTGATGACCAATACCGTCAGTCCAGGATACTTCAACGCAATGCAAATTCAATTCGTTGATGGACGCAACTTTGATGAACGCGACAAACGGAAGACTCAACGCGTCATAATTATCAATCAACGGATGGCTGAAGCTCTTTGGCCGGGCGAAAGCGCAGTCGGCAAAAGAATCTTGATCGGAGCAGAAAGTCGCGATCCAATTGAGGTTGTAGGCGTGGTGAAAACAGGGAAGTACCGATCCTTAGCTGAAGATCCTCGCATGTTCATGTATTACCCCCTGAGTCAACGATACCCGGGAATAATGACACTCGTGGTGCGTTCGAATTCTGATCCGCGCAATTTCGTCGGCGTAGTTCGTCATGAAGTGCAGCAGCTCGATCGGAGTGTGCCAATGTCAGCTGTTAAAACAATGGCTGAGCATATGACGTGGCCACTCTGGGGACCAAACATGGCTGCCAGCTTTTCGTTGGCTTTCGGCCTGATTGCGTTGTTGCTCAGTTCCGTAGGGCTCTACAGCGTTATGGCTTACGTTGTTTCGCAAAGGACAAAAGAAGTTGGCATTCGCATGGCGCTCGGCGCAAGCCGGACTGATGTGTTGCAAATGATAACAACCCAGGGCATGCGATTCGCGCTTATTGGCGCAGCAATAGGAATGGTTTTGGCGTTGGCCCTGGTAAAGGTGATGTCGTCGTTGTTGATTGGTGTTAGTGGTTACGACATTCCAACATTTGTGATCGTATCTGTGCTGCTCACTGTGGTCGCGCTTATCGCTTGTTACTTACCCGCGCGACGAGCGACGAAGGTCGATCCGTTGGTGGCGTTGCGGTATGAATGAGGATTATTTCAGATTTCAGAATTCAGATTGAAGATTGAGTTTACGAATTTGCATACCTCCTTGGAGTGCGGTGACCTGGCACCGCTTTGTTACAGCGTGACTCTCGATAGCGAATTTCGGCATTTGATCTGCAAATGTTCTCGTGATCGACGAAGCTAACTGTAACAAAGCGGCGCCAGGTCGCCGCACTCCAAGGAGAGCCGCGACCCTTATGGGAACACTAATTAAAGACATTCGCTCCTCCATCCGCAGCCTGCGTCAGCGTCCGGGCTTTGCGATTGTTGCCGTTCTCACTTTGGCCCTGGGAATCGGGGTCAATTCCGCTCTCTTCACCGTCTTCAATGCGTTTGTTCTAAAGCCGCTACCTCTCAAAGACCCCGATAGTTTGGTGAATTTTGATGGTGCTGACGCACAAGGTCGAAAGTTAAGACTCTTCTCGTATTCGGATTACCAGGATTATCGAAAGCGAAAAGACGTAGTTTCAGACATCATCGCCTGGAACCGTTTAACTGCGACGCTGGGTGAAGCGCCGCCCACGGGGAGCGATGATTCAGTTCTTGCTGAAGGGTACGAACATCTGTTTGGCCAAATCGTTTCGGACAATTATTTCACGACACTCGGAGCTGATATGGAGTTGGGGCGTGGCTTTGGCCCAAGCGAAGCTGAACCGTCTGGAAATAATTCTGTTGTAGTTTTGAGTCATGGATTCTGGCAGCGGCGCTTTCAATCTGATCCCGCGATAATTGGTAAGACGATCATGCTTCGCGGGATCCCGTTCAAAGTCATTGGCATCACGGCGAAGAGCTTTGTCGGTACCACACCTGATGTCCCTTCTTTCTGGGCTCCGTTGATGATGCGCGATCAGCTCATCACTGGCTGGGGACACAAACAGTGGCTCACTGATCGAAACACTGAAGTTTTTGCTCTCACGGGAAGACTCGCACCCGACGTTAGTCTTCAGCAGGCACAAGCAGCGCTTCAAATCACCACGACACAACTGGCTAAGGCATATCCCGCCGACGGTCGTAAAGCAATTCTCAGTCTCAGTAATGGCAGCACGTTTGTTTCTCTCGGCGAGGACGTGATGCCGTTGATTACTCCGTTGGTCCTTGGTTTCGGTTTGATTCTTTTGATTGCGTGCGCAAACGTCGCAAATCTCCTGCTAACTCGTGCAGCCGGTCGCCAAAAAGAAATTGCCCTTCGGCTTGCTCTTGGAGCCACCAGAAGGCGAGTTGTTCGACAGTTAGTAACCGAAAGTTTGGTCCTGGCCTTAATCGGAGGAATAGCAGGTTTGGTAGTTGCTGTGTGGACTTTAAGCACACTGTATCCAATCGTGCTTACAGCTTTTCCATTGCCGCCCGATCTCGCCAGCGGATTCAGCCTGAATCTCACTCCTGATTGGCGCATTTTTACATTCACACTAGCCCTCGCCGCGATTGCCGGAGTAGTTGCAGGCCTTGCACCGGCACTCCGAGTTTCACGACCGGATTTGGTCGAGGCCATAAAAGAAGAAGGCTCGATGTTCGGCAAGGTACGTCACTCGCGATTGCGCAATATCCTTGTC
>JBKPQV010000174.1:0-5288 GCA_046734235.1 Acidobacteriota bacterium | reverse complement strand
ACGGGAATATCAACCGATTCAACCACCGACTGCAGTTTTTCAATTCCCTGTGGCGGGCCGTATATCAGCTTCGTTTGAGTTTCAAACACTGGCCCAAACACTACGAAATCACACCCGCCCTTTTGAGCAATTTGTGCTTCGGCTAAGGAATGCGTCGATCTTCCAATTAAGAACTCGGAACCAACCTTACTGCGGACTACATCGACGGGCATTGATCGCCCAGTAAGTTGCACGCCGTTAGCGCCAGCCCCTACGGCGATGTCAAAACGATCATTCACTAACAGTTGCGTAGAAGTGTGTCGAGTGATCGCACTCGCATGCGAAGCGAGTTGATACAAAACTCGACCACTCAATTCTTTTTCACGAAGCTGAATTAAGGAAACGTCGGCAGCAACTGCCGCTTCGACTAACTTGAGGATGTTGGAAAACTCAGAATCGCTAGGAGTTGTTTTGGCCGTCGTCGCGCCGCTCGTTATCAGGTAGATTAGTGGCTGCGTTTGGTCGAGCGGCATTATTAGTAGGTTGGCCGGAAAGCTGACTTTGTAACGCGCGAACTGTCTGCTTGAAGTTAAAGATTTCCCAAAACGCGATTCCCAGGTTCAAAAGACCGATACCACTAACGGCGCCTCGAACCCAGCCAGAAGCAACTACTGTTTGCAAACCTTGATATCCTGTTTTGCGCGCAGCATATAACAAGAAGTAGTTATTGCCCCAATCACTAAATCCCCACATCCCCTGGGGCCACCATGGCGCCAACGTAAGAAAGATCCCTATCTCAAGGCAAAGGATGATGTAGAAAATGACGCTAAGTCTGGCTGACATGGTTCTCGCTACTCGTGACCTGCACGAGCATTCTATTTCTTCTTGCTCAAATTCTGAAGTTTCTCGCTTACCTCGCGGTAGTTAACGTCAACCCCGTAAACCTCGGTGTAATACTGCCTGGCTTGCTCAACGTCACCCAACTCTTCGTACGCGCCTCCAAGTTCATATCGAAGCGCTTGATACTCATCCTCAGTATGACCTGGAGCGGAGAGGCCTTTCTTAAACCACATGATTGCGGCTTCAGGGAGTCCTTTATTCACAAAACAGTGACCTAACATATTGCAGCATTGAAGATAGCGCGGCGTTCCATCACCAGCCTTAACCAATGCTACCGAGGTTTGAAACTCCTGGATCGCTTCGTCAATGAGTTCCATCTCTTTATATGCGGTGCCCATGTTGTAGTGGGTCTCGAAGTCTTCGGTACCGGTATCTTCCTCTTCGGCGACTCGAAACTCTTCAAACAACTCTGCCAAACCAGAATCAATGCCTTTGGTTGCCGGCGGCGCCTCGGCCGGCTCACCAAAAGAAGGTGAAACCGCACCATCATTTGAGCCGAAGGAGCCAAAAGTCATATCCATATCAAGCGAAACTGTCTCTTCATGAGAGGTCGGCAGTTCCTCGGCGGCGCCAAACTCAAAAATTGCTGGAGCTACAGGCGCGGATTGGCCCGCGTTATTGAGCTTATCTCGACGGCCCTGAATCTCAGGATGTGCTCCAAACTGCTTTTCTAAAACTGCCAGGGTATCAAGTGCGATGTCGTTGTAGCCTTGAGAGATGTAGAAATCGACGCTCTCCAGCTCCTGACGCATGATGTTATCCAGGCGTGCGGGGTCCGTGTCGGCTGCTGAGGCGTCCTCGGTAGTGTCGCTCGAAGCATCGATGGTGAACCCGACTTCCTGATATGAATCACTCTCCGCAGGCTGATAACTCGCCGCGTCCGTCATGTCATTCAGATCGGCAAATGAAGAAGTGGGATCGACAATAGTTTCAGGAGCTGCGTTACCTTCAAACTCGATCACTTCCACTGCACTCGCGGGCGTCGTCTCTTCGTGGCTGGAGACGAATGTCTCAAACTGGGGTACTTCTTCAACTGTCTCTGTTACTGGCGGGAGATCTTCCGGAGTCTCGTCCTGCAAACCACCCAACAAATTCAAGCGATCGAGATAACGTTGCTCGTCTGGTGCTAAACGTACGAGTTGGGTGAGTGCATAACGCTCTTCGTCAACGAGTTCAGCGGCCTCGGCTGCTTCTGCAAGACGCTCAAGGGCGGAACGCAGCGCATCCATGTCGCGTTGCCACCAATGAATACGGACCAACATCCGCAAAGCTTCAACATGATCCGGGTTCTGTTCGAGTACGTCATTTACGGTTTGCAGCAGCTCTTTCTCTTCACGACCTGCAAGCATTCGCTCGATGATCATTCCGAGAATGCGTACCGATTCATCAATCTCCCCTACCTTCAAATACAAACGCGCGACCGGCAGGTACTGCAAATAGTTTCCGGGATCCTGCACCATTAATAACGAGGCAGCTCGCTCTGCGCCTTTCGGATCTTCTGCTTCCAAATAAGCGCGGGCCAACATCGTTACCAACTCGTTGTTGTGTTCACGATCGCGAACAACTGTTTCCAGGACTTCAGCTGCATCGTCGGCCGTACCACGCACAATGTGGGTTTCGAGCATTCCCCGAAGCGCCTCGATCTCATCGGGTATTAGCTGCAGTGCTTTGGTATAAGCATCAAGTGCTTTGTCGTGAGCTGCAGTATGCTGGAGACGATCGGCCGCCTGAATAAAGGCGCTTGCCGCTTCACGTCTCATACTCTCTTTGAGGTAGCCCTCGGCGAGTTTTAGACGAATATCAGTATTGTTGGGATCTAGGTCGGCGATCTTGTGGAGAATATCGAGCGCCTTCCTGTTGTCGCCTAACCGCGTGTATGCATCAGCAACAGTCAAGTACTGAGCACGGGCATCGACTACCAGGCCCTGGTTTGCGTAAAGTTCGGCAAGTTTGTGGGCGATGATTGGATCGCGCGCTTTGAGTCGCTCGATCTTCTTATACATCGCGATCGCCTTAAGATCGAATTCCTGTGCATGATAGTGCTCGGCAATACGTTCAAAGCAGACGACTGCATCTTCCTTCTTGCCGGCACGCGCATAAAGATCACCGAGCATATTCAAAGTCGTCAGATCGTCGGCATCATGGTCGACAATCTGGCGATATTCTTTGATTGCTGCGTTGATCTTTCCCTGTGACAGGAATTTCTCGGCGGCTTTTAAGACCTTAGCTTTTTCGAACGCCATCAGGGATATTATGTATCATTACCAGGGTTGGCGGCGTTTATCGTAGCGGCGGGCAGCGGGACAAAGCCCTATCAATTTACGCGCTTGTCAGAATCCACTTTTCCACTCTCCATGAGCACAGCCATCAGATACGCTAACACGCGTAAATAAAGGGTGTCAACGCACCTATTTTTGAATGATAGGCATAGTTTTGCGGAGTGTTTAGAGAGAACTTCAATAGCATCAGTAAAGGACTTCCATTTGGCGTCCAGTGAACAAAAATCCGCTCCCCTCGCACAGCTCAGTCAAAAAGTAGCGCTGTTCGGTTTGTTTCTCTACGTGGCGCTAGCGCCGCATTCTGTTGCTGCAAGCACAATTGGTGTCGTAATAGCTGTGATTGGTTGGCTGGTCCGAAGTCTATCAACCCGGACTTTAGGTTTACGTCGTTCAAAGTTTGATCTGATTATTCTGCTTTCATTTTTATGGACTGTCCTTTCTGCCTTATTCTCCACCGAACCGGCTATTAGTATCGCCAAGCTTCAGGCCTCATGGGTGGTCCTACTGTTATATTTGACGCGCGCGGTAGTCAATAAAACAACGGCCCAACTGCTTGTTGGAACGCTAATACTTTCCGGGTGCGCCGGTGTTGTTTACAGCGCTTACGACCTTACACGAGGACGCGGCATCGTTGTGGAGTCGCTTGCGCCACAGAGCCCATTAAGACAACTTGAAATAAACCCAGGCGACACAATCTGGCGAATTTCCGGCAAACGGATCTATTCCGTCGCCGACATCGACGCTCTTTTTAAATCAGCGCCGGCAAACATGCCGATTACTGTTAGCGTGATCTCCCAGGGAGAGCACGTTGAACTTCCGGGTATGATTCTGACTCCGGAGATCCAACGTCAAGTTTCACCGTCTGGAATGGAGGGGACGGAGCACAGTCATCGTTTTCGCGCTTCGGGTTGGACCAGGCACTATGAAACCTTCTCTGAACTTCTCCAGATGATTGCTCAACTGGCACTCGGAATTGCCTTGGCCCATCTGAGAAATCACGGCGCAAACAAGTATTTCAGACTCGCCGCACTCGCTACCGTAATCATCGCGATCGGAATCGTCTTCACAGCGATGCGAACAGTGCTGATCGCCTTTGTGGTTGGAGCAACTCTACTTGCATTCCGCTCATTGCGAGGTGTACCCAGGCTCGTTTTTACTGCGGCGTTGTTTTTAGTAATTGGGTTTGGTGCTGTAGTTGTTTGGCAGACACGCGGAACGAATGCGCTGGCACTGGCCGATCCCAGTTCCTCTTTACGGGCGCAAGTGGCGCGGATTGGCATTTCACGGATCTTGATCCATCCAGTTTTTGGGCACGGGATGGACGCAATGCACCTGCACTGGAATGAATGGGGTTTTCCCGGGAAGCACATGTTGCATATGCATTCAACTCCACTACAGATCGCTTTCGACCGCGGTTTGCCAATGCTCGCTTTGTGGATTTGGTTGATGCTCTCCTTCTGGATGCTTCTCTGGAGATCATCGAGCAAGGCTAGTGATCTGGGCAACACAAATACCTACGGAATACTTCTGGGAGCTTTGGGAGCTCTCACGGGAATGCTCGCAAGTTCTTTGGTGAACTACAACTACGGCGATAGTGAGGTTGCAATGATGTTCTGGTGGCTGATGGGGATTTCGGTGTGGCTGGCGGAAAATGAATTGGCGACCTCAGCGTAATCTGCGGATGAATTAGATCCGCAGATTACACCGACTTCAAGCTTAACCAATACCTTCGCTTCCAACCCTGAGATTGTTTGTGACCGAGAACGATCCGGGCACTTGGCGCGCTGCCATATTAGCCAACGTTTTGTCGCCATTATTATCAACAACACCTTCCAGTGTAATGTGACCGCGATCAACCACGATGTGGATTGATGGATTGGTGCCACGCAGGTAGCGGTTTAGACCACCAGTTCCGGCTATCGAACGGTAGGTCGCAACACGAATGTTGTCGTCAAACCTCGACAGCGGTAACACCGTGATGCGATTAACGACACGCGACACACCTGAAAGCTGACGCACCCGTTTTTCTGCACTCGATTTAGTGGTTGGCCGAACCACTTGACCATATAAGGTCACAGTGTTGCCACTTATGTTGTATGCAAGATTATCAAACACTCCGTAGTACGGCAG
>JBKPQV010000173.1:0-12088 GCA_046734235.1 Acidobacteriota bacterium | reverse complement strand
GACTTGATGTTATTGAAAACGCGTTCACTAAAACTGGCAGGCTAAAGAAAGGTGTTAGCCGGAAGGAAATAAACTCGGCGTTTCTGTACGCCTGTGGTTGGGGGAGCAACAACGTCGTACAGTTTTTGCTGGACAAGGGCTTGGATCCCAAGGTGCATCGTGGCGACGGTCAAACTGCAACGCACTGGGCAGCAATCGGCGGTCAGCTGGATACGATGAAGTTGTTGTTGAAAAAGAAGCCGAACCTCGAGTCGATAAATATGTATGGCGGGACCGTATTGGGCCAGACGCTTTGGTCAGCAGCGCATGGCGGAAATCCCGAAGTTTACTCTGAAATCATCAAGGCCTTAATCGCCGCAGGGGCAAAAGTACGCGAGCGTCATGTCCCGGTAAACGAACAAATTGATGATTTACTTCGCGGTTACGGAAGCGAGCCTGAACCTACGTGGTATTGGTACGGCGAGAAACCGCGATCGTGATCATTATCCATATATCATAGTCCGCTTAGTAAGTTTCAAGTTTCAAGTTTCAAGTTAATCACCTCGGTACTCGAAACCGGAAACTCGAAACTCGAAACTTACTAGGCCGGCAAGCTAAAGCATCTCGGACACTTGGATTAGTCGATACCCCGGTTGAGTTTCTTGTTTTCACCAAGGTCCGCTTCTTTGCCAGTCACTATGGCTGAAACAAAACTCACTACCTGCGCAATCTTACTGGACGGGCTATCCCAGTACTCTGCTTTTTCTAGATGAACTCTCAGCAACGCAACGTCTTCCTGGTCAGGTCCCTCTGGAAACCAGGCTTTAAAGACGGGTTTCCACAATTGCCGAATCTTGGTTCTATCCTTAACAAGTCGGGCAGAGCCTGAGATCGAAACGTATCTGTGATCGCTTGGATCTGAAAAGCTCGCATTCACTTTGGGTAATCGTTCCACCTCTTGTGCTTTCAGTGACTCAGATGATGTGAAAAACCAAAGATTTCCGTCCTCATCGATTTCACCGTTAAGCGACATCGGACGGCTGTGTATATCGCCTTTGTCATCAACCGTCGACAACATGCAGAAATCGATGTCCTTAATCATTTCTTTTAGCTTTTCGAAAGTTGTATCGCGGTCAGCCATCTCCATTCCCCTTTGCTCGATAAGTATTGAAAAGATTGTTGGCTACGAAGATCACAAAGAAATGTCGCGGATGGAACAAATTATTAAGGAATAGACCGAAAGATTAGAGTGCAACCTCGCGCAGTCTGCGAGTATCCTAAGCACATGAAGATCGCGCTCGCTGTAGCTTTACTATCCATGACTTTTTTCTCCGGCAAAAAGCCTGATCGTTTTACCTGTCTCCCGGATGACATCGATCGCAAAGCAGTCATTCAGGAGGCGAGCCCGACGACGAAGATCAAGCCACTGACCGTCGAGCAGAAATTGATTGAAATCGACGCCAAATGTAAGAAGGGTAAATTGGTTGACCGTAGCGGACGCGAAATAAAGCTTATTCAATTAGTTGGCTGTTGGGGCAATCCCCCGGAGGATTATCTCGAGCAGATTGAGAATCAGCGAAAAGAAATCGAACGCTTGAAGAAAAACTACACAGTAATCGAAATTGCCTGCGCACAAAATAGGGATCCATCCAAGATCAACTGACCCTCCAACTCCTCAGAACTTATCCACAAATTGGAACATAAAAGTAAGCAAACAATTTCTTGACTGTTATTCTTCCCGTGGATATTCTCGCGCCACACGAAACTGGCACTCGCCAACGAGTAAGAGCGGTTACTCGTTATCTCGTGCTCTGATCGGATCCATTAGTCGGTCCCAAAAGAGCCACGAGTGTAAGCCAGCCGAGTCAGACCGTCTCCCCAAGTCGAAGATAACGATTTTCAGTGTGGGCCTGCGACCAAGTTCAGGTGGATGGCTGGTCGTATCGTTGTCTTTCTAACCTTCATCAATTCAAAGGAGTCTGCGAAATGCAACGATACCGCTCCATAGGCTTGTCGCTCATTTTGATTGCACTTGGTCTGGCATTAACAGGGTGCCAACAAGCGGAAACCAGCAGTGCTACACCAACATCGGCAAAAGAGAATTCGGGAAAGATCGCTATTACCACGGCCTCTGAAGAAGCCCGCAAAGAATACGTCGCCGGACGCGACCTTCAGGAAAAATTGCGTATCACCGATTCGATCCAACATTTCGACAAAGCACTTTCACTGGATCCAAACTTTGCGCTCGCTGAACTGAATCGTGCAAATGTATCGCCAACAGCAAAAGAGTTCTTTGACCATTTGAAAAAAGCAGTCAGCCTATCTGACAAAGCGTCTGATGGCGAACGAATGCTAATCGAGGCAACTGAAGCAGGAGCCAACGGTAACCCAACCAAACAAAAAGAAGTCCTGGAGAAGCTAGTCGCTGCTTACCCGAATGATGAGCGCGCACATTTCAATCTCGGCGGCTACTTCTTCGGACAACAGGATTACAAACAAGCAATCACACACTACAAGCGAGCAACAGAACTCGACCCGACTTATTCGACTGCCTTCAACATTCTCGGGTATGCATATCGTCAGGACACCAACTATGCGGATGCGGAGACAGCATTCAAGAAATACATCGAGCTCATCCCTAACGATCCTAACCCTTACGATTCCTATGCCGAACTGCTTCTGAAGATGGGTAGATTTGATGAAGCAATAGCGCAATACAAAAAGGCCCTGACCGTCGACACTAACTTCCTCAACTCTCATTTTGGGATTGCAGCCGCGTTAACCTATCAAGGCAAGCCAACTGATGCCCTCGCCGAATTACAAAAGATGACTGACAAGGCTCGCACCGATGGTGAAAGACGTACTGCGTTGTTTGGCCAGATGGTGGTTGCTGCTGATACAGGGAAACTCGATCAGGCGCTAGCTGAAGTTCAGAAGCAGTATGCGCTCGGCGAAAAATCGAACGACGTTCCCGCGATGGCAGGAGATCTTCAGTTGAAGGGAAATGTTCTACTGGAAATGGGTCGGTATCCTGATGCAAAACTGGCCTATGAACAAGCACTAAAGATGACCAACGATTCAACTCTTTCCCAGGAAATCAAAGCCAATACGGCGCTATTTCATCATTTCAACCTGGCGCGAGTCGCTATTGGTCAGCGCGATCTCGCAACTGCAAAGAAGGAGACCGAAGAATTTAAGAAAGGTGCTGAAGCAAATAAGAACTCAGCACTCATTAAGCAAGCGCATGAGTTAGCCGGCAGGATTGCGTTGCAGGAGAAGAACTTCGATCAGGCCATTGCAGAACTCAACCAAGCCAACCTGCAAAACCCGGGTGATCTTTATTTATTAGGTGAAGCCTACCAGGGGAAGGGAGATGCAGCGAACGCGAAGGATTCTTTCACTAAAGCGGCAAAGTTTAATTCGTTACCGGCTTTAAACTACGCTTTCGTAAGGAGCAAAGCGGAAAAGGCGATCGCGTCGTAAGAGTTGTAGGGGCTACCCTCCGTGGCCGCCCTGGTCAGACGCGATGAGAACGATTCCGTGCTGGAATGCAGTCATGTAAATTCTGGAATCCTGTCGAAAATGAAGTAAACCCCGACATGATGAACAGAATTTACACGATTAATTAGCCTTTATGTCTTGAGAGTGCTGAATCCCTGTTTACCGGATCTCGAAAGAAGGGTGGCCCACAGAGGGCCACCCCTACTGGTTAGTTAATCAGTTGCAGATTCAGAATGCCTTGTAGTATTGCACCCAGAATGCTGTAACCGCCGTTTGAATAACTGCCATAACGAGATCGACTGTAGTAGCCATCTTCATAACCACGACGGAAACCCTCACGGAAATAGTACTGATACTCATTCAGGTCCACGTAATAAGCATCGTAGCCGTAGCTTGCATCCTGATAGGCGTAAGCCTCCTCAGCATTGAAGCCCCAGCCGTCTTGTCGATCAGCTTGACCTGCGTAGAAGCCCTCCTGGTATCCGTCGCTGATCGCGCGACGCAACATCTCGGCACCGTACTGGCTCGTTTCGTAATAACTTGAGCCTCTAAGATAACGGTAGTTGTTGTTGTAGTAGTTATTGTTGTACTGCCACTGTTGCAGCCTCAACTGATCTTGTCGCAAGCGCTCATAGTAGCGCTGCTGAAAACGTAACTGGGCCAGACGTCTCTGTTGTTCCAGAATCCGCTGGCGTTGCGAGTAATTATTCTGACGCCACTGGTCGGTTTGGCGGTAACGGTCAACCCGTCGCTGCTGCTCCTGTTGCCATTGACGCTGCCTGTCCTGGTTACGATTCCAATCTCCTCGATCGTTTTTACGTTGCCGATCTTGCTGCTGGCGTCTCCAGGTTTCCTGCTGCTGTTGCTGCTGATTACGCCACCTGTCCTGATCACTGGAACGCTGATCGTTTTGACGTAGTTGATCTCGCTGCTGATCCCTTTGCCGCTCTAACTCGTCAGTTCGCTGCTGCCGCTGCCATTGATCAGTTCGCTGTTGCTCTTCACGTCGCTGCTGTTCGCGCACCTGATCGTTGCGTCGTTGCGAATCTCGGCGCTGTTGCTCCTGCTGAGCTTGTTCCTGACGTTGTTGCTGCCAACGCTGATCTCTATCCTGGGACTGGCGTTGCTGTTGCTGTTGCTGTTGCTGTTGCTGACGTTGTTGTTCCCAACGTTGTTGGCGTTCCTGGTTCTGCCGCTCTTGATCCTGGCGACGCTGCTCAACGCGTTGCTGTTGCTGCGCCTGCTGCTCATCATTGCGCCTTTGTGGTGCTTGAGCAGCCTGGCGCTCTTCCCTTCTGTTCTGCCGTTCCTGTTGACGCTGTTCACGCTCTGCCTGATTTTCCTGACTTCGCTCTTCGCCTCGACCTCGGCGGCCTTGGGCGTTTGCGAAATCGGAAAAAGTCAGAAGAGTGACCGTCAAAACGGCTGCTGTCGCTAATGCTCCTAAAAACCTTCCCTTCATTCGAAAAACCCTTTCGTTCAACTATTCCGGGGAGACAGGGGCAGACCACTCCTAGATTGGCAAGTGTCATTCCAACAAAAACACAGCTCTAAAGCAGCCTAAAGAGGCTCATAAGACAGACAGTTAGGACGGATTTCATTCACGCATAGACCATATGGGTTAACTGTTGAAACTTTTGTTTCTCTCGAAAATTGCGGTATTCGTGCATTCGGATGGTAATCAGATGAACACCACGACTTAGGTCCAGTTTCCAGGCGTTACCTCTCTCGATTTAGCTGAAACGGGCATGCTGCTTGCGGAACTCACTCCTGGAAATAAGCGCACAACTGGGGGGCGATGATGAATAAACCGGAAACTAGTAACTTGAAAGTCTGGCCGCACCTCACAATAGCCGCAGTGATCTGTGCGGTTGTTGCCGGTGTCGGTGTTGGTTGGTGGGTGAAACATCAGCAGGTAGCGACGGCTGAGGCATTACCAAATGCTGCTCGCATACAGCGTGTCGATGGCGATGTTGCACTCAACAACAATGTAGCCAACACTGATTCCACAAATTCAGCAAACGAGACGTGGGTTCCCGCAACAGCGAATCAACCATTCAGTGTCGGAGACCGAATCTACACTCGAGAGAATGCGCACGCGAGTCTTGCCTTTACTGGTCGGAACTTCGCGCGACTTAACCCCGACACCTCGCTTGACGTATTGTCGCTGGGAGACCGCCGCACGCAGTTGGCACTCCGCGACGGATCAGCAATGTTTGATGTTGGTTACCTAGCTCCCGGCGAACTGTTCGAAGTAGCAACTCCTTATGGGGCGGTCGATCTTCAACAACCTGGTCTGTATAACGTTGGTTTCGACAACGGTAACGTCCTTGTCTCCGTATTGAGCGGTTTGGCACAAGTCGTTGGTTTAGGCGGAACTGGTCAAATAAACAAGGGAGAAGTATTAAGACTGGTTGGTCAGACAGCGGCCGATGTCGTATTGACTCGAATCAATGGCGGCGATGCCGGATACCTCGTCGATGACTATTACAGCTACCAATATCCACGGTATTACGACGGACGCTACCGCGACTATAACGCCTATTTAAGTGACCCGTATTACTTCGATCCTTATCGAAGAACTTCGAGTTACCAGTATGTCAATTCCTACATTCCGGGCTCATACGATCTGGACTATTACGGAAGTTGGCAAAATCTGAACGGCTATGGTAACGCGTGGAGTCCCACTGTGGACAACTCCTGGGCACCATATCAAGACGGTTATTGGATGACGGACTACCCATATGGTCCAACCTGGGTATCCAGCGAACCCTGGGGTTACGCTCCCTATCACTATGGTCGTTGGGTGAATGTAAGTAATCGTTGGTACTGGTTACCAGAAAGCGTCAACAATACGCCGCAGTATTCGCCTGCATTAGTCGCGTTCTTACCATTCGCTCAGAATGAAATCGGCTGGGTACCACTGGGTCCTGGCGACCCGTACTCCTATCGTTATTACAACAACGACTGGAGTCCTTATTATCTGAGTCGCGTGCAGAATGTTCAGCCGCAGGTCGTGAACCTTTATGTTCCGGGCGCAGTCACCGTTGTTCCAGTCGATGACTTCAATCGTGAAGTTGACTTTAGGCGAGCGCGAAAAGCGGATCGTCAATTATTGGCGAACGTGAACCCGGTGCTCGATCCTTTAACGCTCACGCCATTGAGAAATGCTGTGGTTCGGTCGGCATGGGGTCGAGGAAAAATTGATCTGCCGCCAGGCATAGCTAAGAGACTCGATCAAACTACGGTTGTGACTAGCAGTACGCCGGTTGCGCCTCCGTTTAGAAAGAATATCGCGCGCGATCTCCGCGTTGAATCAGTTAATGGTCGGGCTGATGGCCGTAACTTTAGAGTTCGAGATGAACGACAACAGCAACCGCAGGCTCAGGAACAGATACGAGGCAGTGAAGGTGGACGCGCGAATATTGAGCGGCGAGTGAATGAGGACCGCAATCAGCGTCAAATTGAAAATGCGATGCGTCAAGCTCAGGCGGAACGTGCCGCCAGAGGTCAACAGCAGGCCCAGGGTCAGCGCGTTGCTCAACCGGCCGCAAGACGTGACGAAATGCGACAACGTCCGCCAGCCGCGGTTAGAGAGCGAGGTAATGTTCGAACACCGATGCCAGTTCGCGAACAGCAAGCTGAGCCGAAGCGTCAGCAACAACCGCGTGTGATTGAGCAGCGGAATCGTCCGCGAAATATGGAAAGACCGCGGCCAGTACAGCCGCCTCAGGTTCGGCAGGTTCAACCGCAGCCAAATCCACAAGCTAATCGTGATGGTGGACGCGGACAGGTTCAACAACAGCAACGAGTCGAACGGCAAGCACCCAACCCGCAAGCGACAAGGGGTGGTGACCGCCCTCAGGTTCAGCAACAAGCACCTAACCCGCAGGCAAATCGGGGAGGCGGTCATGGTCAGGCTCAACAACAACAAAAAGTTGAGCGTAAACAGCCACCATCTCAGGCAGCTCCAAATGGTGGAGGCCCTGGCAAAGGAAAAGGTAAGAAACCATAAAGCTGCTCCAGAGGCGGGCAGGCCAAGAGAACGACAAAGCCGCGCAGACCTGCGCGGCTTTGTTAGTTCGATTCAAGCTTTCGCTCCAATTCCAATCCACGAATTAGTGAAGCTAGTTCTGCCTGAAGGCGCGACCGTTCACTGCTCAACGACCGGTGTTCTTTTTCGATTTCTTCCAATTTTGTTTCCTGGTCGTTTGCCTTGGCGACATAACGAGTTATCAGTTGCCTTGCTTCTGCAGTCGATGTAAGCGTTTTGATGTTCTCGCGAAGCCGTTGTTGGTCTTGAGTTATTTCATTTACCTGACGGTTTGTTTCCTGCGTTTGTGCCTCGACTTTCGCAATCTGCGTCTTCAAGTCAACCAGTTTCTCAAGTACAGCACGCGTCTGATCGTCGATGTACCTGCGTGAGATGAAGAGGTCCAGTTGTGCTCGACCAAAGTCTGATAGCGCAAATGAGTCGTAATGTTCACTTCGCTCCGCAACTGGAAAGGCAAGTTTCTGATGTGGTCCAACTGAAACTCGGAATCTGTAATGCTTCGCGGTTTTCAGATCGGGCTTCGGTGTTTCCGAAGTCAAGACCCAATCGTCTTGGTCGTCAATAGGGTGTTCAATATAAAGAACGCGCGGCTGATCTGTTTGATTTACAATCGTGTAAACCTTTTTGCGCACGTTGTAGTAGTAAGCGGCCGCCACGCCGTTGTGCACTTTGAGCAAGTAGGTTGGTCTTCTATCCTCATCTTCAGTGACGTTTACCAGCGTACCAAGATCCAAGGCGAAAGAGATCAATCTTTCCTCGGCTGGCTTCAATCGTTCCATCAGTGCCTCACCGGCGTAAGCATCCCCGTCGATCACAGTTAGCGACCCATCGTCCAGGGTGAGGTTGGAGGTATTCTTTAGTAGCATGCCGCTCATCGGCCGGTGTGCGGGGCTTTCTTCGTTAAAAATGGAGACGCGTTCCCCTTCCATTCGCGTTTGCAGTATTGGGATAAGCGCGGAACGATCTCGGGGAACAGTGACCGGTTGTTCGATGCGATACTCAAAAAGGTCGCCAACTTCACTCCCACTGGTCTGGGCTTCAACCCCTGAATCACCACCTGCTACAAGGTTACTCATTGAAGACGACTCTCGTCTTGACGTTATGCCTGGTGACAACAGAAGGAAATTTTGCATACCTCTTCCACTGAGCGGAAGGTTTGCTATCTGCCCTCCCGTGATCGTGCTACCGAACATTGCGTTCCGACCGTCACCCGACTCATTTGAAGCCGTCACGGTCACCGTTTCAGAAACACCACCAACCTCAATGTTTACGTTTAAGCTCGACCGCAAGCCTGGTCTGATTGCAAGATCGACGATCTCAGATTTTTTAAAACCGCTGGCGGAGACCTCAACGTTGTAAGTGCCTGCTGGAAGACTCGCTGCTGAATATGCGCCGTTGTCGTCTGTCGTTAATTCAAAGCTTTGATTCGTTATGGTGTTTTTCAGTACGACATCAGCTCCAGGAACCTTGCCACCAGCTGGATCACGAACGATTCCGGATAATGATCCTGTAGCAGAAGCACCAGCTTCCCCCGGTTCGTATGTCTGGGGTCTCATGTTTAGATCTTGTTGTAAGGGCACTACTGGTCTATACCGATAGACTGGATTCTGGATCTGTTGAATAAAAGATACCGGCGTGCCTGAAACAAGAGACAACTGGATTCCAGTCCAATCTTCTTCGCTGATGTTGTCAACGATTGCCCAGCCTTGAAAGAATGGCTTCCCTTTGTCGTCAAGTACTACGCGATAGGTAGTTTTCCAGATCGGGGCTGCAATTGTGTAAGTCACAACCATTTCACGCTGTCCAATCCCATCCGAGGTAACAACAATTGTCTTCGCGTCCCTCCGGCGAGCGGCGGCGGCTGCGTGTGCGAACTCAGTTAAGTCGCGTCTTGAACCTTCATCGGCTAACCGCAACGAACGCAGTTCCGTAAGATCAAAGCCTGCTACTTCACCATTGTCAGACGCCACGACAAGTCTGTGAGTCGTAACGGCTGGCTTGGTGGCATCAATTTGTGAATGTTTGGCTTCGACCGTAAGAATCGATCCCGTGATAGTGCGATTAACAGTGCTCACCACCACGCGTGCGCCCTGCAGTTGACTAAGGACCCCTGCCAACCCGCCGCCATTGTTTCCATCAGTGGATGCTGAGATCGCAAATGGAATTTCTGACATTCGGCTCGAAACCGGAGCCGAAGAGTTGTAGCTAACGGCGCCGATGCGTCCCTTTCCTAAGTCAAGAACCACCATTGACTTTAGTACGTCATCAACTTGTGATTGCTTGAACGACAGGCTGACCTCAGCGTGATTCGTGACCAGCCCGCGACGTTCTATGTAAGCGACGCCGTTGCTGTAAAGGATAACGCGACGGATCGGCAGCAGTGTCTCCGCAGCGGACTTGGGATTAGTTGACTGCAATTGTTGGTTGCTGGTTAGTGCAATTGGGGTGCGTCGACGTCTGTTTGATCGCGATTGCGAAATAACGGTCGCATCGCAGACCAGTAGGCAGAGCACGGCGCAGAGCAGCGCGTACTTCATTGTGTTTGGCCTCCTTAGCCGGATAGAGAAGAAGAGCGGGGAGACGGCTTCAAAGAGACTGCGTTTGGTACTGAGTTGTGGATATAGATGCTATTGGGGTGGGTATTGGTTGACTGAACAGACTTACGCTCTTCACTCCCTGAATCCAGATGTGGTGAGACTACACGACAAGCTTTAATAGAGGTGCTGGTTCTTCAAGGTCGCTGCAATAAACGTTTCCAGTCTGCGTACTTCGCGACCGGTTGGATGCAGTCGGTACCACCTCGCGGTAGCGGGTGGGCCCTAGCGCAACGTCGGAGTAAAAACAAGATAACGCGAGTTGAAACCATGGAGCTTGATCTGGCCCACCCGCTACCGCGAGGTGGTACCGAGCTCTTCCAACCTAAGTCCAAAAGTCCCAAGACCCAAAGCCCAAGACTAAAGTCCCACCTTTAGCTAAGGCTTGACCTTCAGTTCAATCACCGCGATCCCACCAGGTGCAATCTGAACACTCACCGAAGAATCCTTTACGGGGATCGGCTTATCGTTAGTCCAATCAACTGCCGATTGAATTTGACGTTTTGGAATTGTGATCGTCGCAGTCACAAGAGCGCTGCGATCGATCTGGGCCATTCCCTGTTGAGTCTTGAAGACGCCATTATTGTTGAGTAGCGTTACTACCCAACCCGTAGAGTTGCGGTTGACCAGGTACTCCACATCACCTCGAACCGTGACCGGTGTTGAGTCAGCAAACAAATGGGTCAATGCGTGAGCGGCAAATGGCGCCATTCGTTCGTCTTCTCCCAACAGATCGGCGACCGCGGAAAAGATTATGTTGCCTTTGCCTACCTTGTTGACGGTAACAAGTGAATTTCCTTCGCTGGTGGTCACCAACGCGGTAGCACCTTTCAGATCAATCTTCTCGTAGCGGAACTGCTGTCCGTTTAGATCCTGAGTCTCCTCTCCGGGAGCTAAACAACGAGCGGTATCGGCTTCCGCAGTCGCATTAGTGAAATGAACTCCGAGTAACTCTTCGGAAAGCCCTTTGCTTTGCGCTCCGTTTAGAAAAAGAGTGCCGCCGCTGCGAACATAATCAGTTAGCTTTTGAATCCAGTCTGGAGACCATTCGATTCTGCCGCCGACCACAACCGCACGATAGGACGAAAGTGGTGATGAAGTTCGAGCTCCAGGCTGCGCAACCAGCACATCAAACACATCGCCGAACACACTCGACACGAATGGTTGTCGATCCGCGATCGCCGGCTCACCTTCAACAACAAGCCCTGGAAAGTAAGCAACTCCAAACAGTTCTCTTAATGCTCGATCACTACGATCAATTTGCGACACCTCAAACGGCCACTGCGGATAATCAGTCATTTCAAAACCATGTGCCGGATCGAGTAGAAATGCGATTGGCGTATAAGGCGTACCACGATCTGGATGCTTTTCTGCAAACCGCATGAACTCTTCAGTGATTCTGCCAAGCGGATTGAGCTGGAGTGGATTCTCGCCAGGACCAGGTTTGAAGAATTGATCCTGCCCCTGCTCAAGATAAATCGCAGATGCGCCGGCCATGTAGTAGAGGTAATAGCTCTTTCGATACCATGAAAGCGATGGTCCCATAGTTGGACCGTATCGCGAGTGGTAGAAAAAGTCTGGTCCAGCAAAATTTTGGACTTTGGTAAAAGTGGTAGCCGTATCGCCGAAGTTTGGTGCGTGGTAGTAAAGAAAGTTTCCTCCAAATTGGCGTACTGCACCGCGCGTAAAAGCGATCCGCATGGCTGTCATGGGCATTACAGCCGCAGTTTCCATCCCAAGCAACTTTACGCCCCACTGCGCCAACGGGTGAGCAAATGAAGTGCTGGATGTGGACTGCGCGGGAATCAACTTGTCCCACAGTGGACCTGTTTGCGTTTGAAAAGTCTGCTGCCACTTCCGGGCAATCGCGTTTGAGTAAAACTGACGATGAGCTTCGAGGAGTTCACGTCTTGGTTGTGAGGCAGAAAGTTTGAGTTCTTGAGCCGCCGAATCCCAGACG
>JBKPQV010000172.1:0-4958 GCA_046734235.1 Acidobacteriota bacterium | reverse complement strand
CGTGAGATCATGTTGATGCTGCGCTTGAGAGGCCTTGAAGAAGGATTTCTTTGCGGCCTATTGCACGACATTGGCAAGCTGTTGTTACTGCGGCACGATCCCAACAGTTACAAAGAGTTACTTAAAGCGGGTGATGAAAGTGAACTCCTCTCTGGAGAGTTAGGGAGTTACGGGTACACCCACGCACAGGTTGGTGCTCTAGCTGCCAAACGTTGGAACCTTCCCGATGAAATAAGTCACACGATTTACTACCATCACTGTCCGGGTCAGGCCGATCACGGAATACTCATGTCCCGTGTCGTGGATGTAGCCGATTCAATCGCTTATCACGCCGGGTTTGGTGTTCGCCTTGCTGCTCGCGACCTGGTAGAAACTGAGTCCGTGATGGCGTTGCGACTCACCGAAGATCAGTTGGAACAAGTAGTAGAGAAAACGCGCAGCGGCTCAGGCGATGCGTTTTCGATGTTGAGCTAGTCTTTGGCCTTTGGTCTTTGGTCTTTGGCCTTTGAGCTTTGGCCTTTGGCTACAAGTCTTACTCAAAGACCTAAGACCTAAGACCCAAAACCAAAGTCCCTAATCCACACTTAAGCGCGAAGGACCGATACGACCTTTTTGAATAGGTCCCATTGGTCTTATAGGTCCTATTTCCTCTAAAATGCCTCCCACTTCAAAACAGACGGGGAACTGATTAATGCCGCTTATTGGGGCGAACGAACTAAAACGAAAAATGCTAATAGGTGTAGAAGGACAACCCTACGTCGTCCTTGAGGTTTTCTTTGCCTCACCAACTGCCCGTGGGGCTGCAACAATGGTGCGCACCAAGTTGCGGCACTTGCTCACAAACGCGGTCATGGAAAAGAACTTTCGCTCAAGTGAAAAGTTTGAAGAACCTGACGTTGAGCTCGTTCCAGCCTCCTATTTGTACAGCGATGCCGATGGTAGTCATTTCATGGACGAAAAGAGCTACGAGCAGTTTGCATTCACATCAGATGAAATAGGTAACGATCGGAACTATCTAAAAGAAGGGCTATCGGTTCAGGTTCTGAAATACAATGGTCAACCGGTGTCGTTGCAGTTGCCCCAGTTTGTTGAGCTGGAGGTAACTTCAACCGAATTGGGCCAGCGAGGTGATACAGCAGCGGGCGGCGCCACCAAACAAGCAACGGTTGAAACAGGACTCGTTGTGCGGGTTCCATTATTTATTAAGGAAGGCGAGATAGTACGCGTCAACACACAAACCGGTGACGTTGCAGGAAGAGCCTAGACATTTTCCATTTGTCATTTGACATTTCTCAATTGCCATTTTCTGATGTAGTGTCCGATATGCTTTAGCTTGTCGGAACCGATTACGATGGGCCACTATCTCACCCACTGACAAGCTAAAGCATATGGATACTACGGGTCAGAAAATGACAACTGAAAAATGTCAAATGACAAATGGAAAATGATCTAAAGTAAGGAGAATCTCATGCGTCCCCAACGAAGTCTCCTCATTCTCCTGACCCTGCTCCTAATCTCCTACATAACTATTCGGGCGCAGAATCGGCCCACCTTCACTGTCGGCACAGCAACGGCTAATCGTGGGCAAAGGGCTAGCGGCACAATCGAAGTCCCAGCAGGCAGCGATGCAGCGCTGAGTATTCCAGTTGCAGTCTTTCACGGCTCAAGACCGGGACCAGTACTCGCGCTGGTCTCAGGTGCCCATGGCACTGAGTACGCATCCATAGTAGCGCTCGAAAAACTAATCGGAATCTTGAATCCCACTGAAATGTCGGGGACAGTTATTGTAGTACCTTTGATCAACATTCCTTCGTTTGAACAGAAGGTCCCGCATGTAAATCCCGTTGACAGAAAAAGTATGAATCGCTTCTACCCTGGTAAGGTGGACGGCACACAGACTGAACGCGCTTCATATCTCATTACCAAACAAGTTGTGGAGCAATGCGATCACCTGATTGATTTTCACGGTGGCGATCTTGATGAAAGCCTTCGTCCTTACTCATATTGGACCAAAACTGGGAACGAGAAACAGGATCAGATATCCCGTGAAATGCTCATTGCTTTTGGTTTAGACCACATAATCATCTCTGCTGACAGGCCTAAAGATCCGCAGGCTTCAAGGTATTTGGAAAATACTGCCTCCACGAGAGGTAAACCATCAATCACCGTGGAAGCTGGTCACGCTGGCACCGTTGAAACTGACGATGTGAATGCCCTGGTTAATGGGACGCTGAGCGTGATGAAGTATTTAAGGATATTGCCTGGGCAACCTTCGACTATCGAACATCCCGTTTGGATCGAGAAAGTGATGACGGTGACGAGTGAACAAACAGGGATGTTTTATCCGTTGGTGAAGAGAGGCACCTGGGTAGAGCAGGGAATGAAACTCGGCTACGTAACTGACTACCTGGGAAAGGTTATCTTTGAAGCTCGTGCTCCAATGCCGGGAGTTGTGCTTTACGTTTGTGCGGTGCCCTCAATGACAAAGGGCGCAACAATTGCGAACGTTGGAGTCGTATTGAAGTGATCAGGCTTTGATGCCAACGCCGTTCCTGGCCATTAGTTTTCCATCTTTAAAAGCAATCTTTCCGTTCACAATCACCAGTTCAATTCCCGAAGAAAACTGATTCGGGTTTTCTACGGTGGCGTTACCTCTGATAGTCGCCGGATCAAAAACGGTGAGATCTGCAATCGCACCCTCCTCCAGAACACCACGATTCTTCAGTGTCGGCATGAGCAGGCTGCGGGGCAACGCAGTCATTTTCTCCAAAATATGTTCCAAGGGAAGATTGATATCGAAAGCATGTCTGATTGCCGTTGCAAAACAGGCCGCGCCGCGTGGATGCGAATTTGCGCGTGCTTCAAATTGAATTCCCCCGTCGGAGCCAATCATGCAAAACGGCTCTTTCAAGGCGACGTCTACAGTCTTATCTAAAGGCATTACTCCTTCAGGAACTGCCACTAATGTTGAGGACCGGCGATAGCGAGCAAAACTCTGCGGCGTTAGGTGTTCTGAACTGCCCACCACTCGCAAATCGCCGTACGAGATGCCGTAGCGCTCTTGCCAGCCTGAATCAAACCTTCGGTTATAGAGATAAGTGGCCCAGTATGAATACGGGTAAACACATGTCGTAATTGAAAGTCCTTCGTTGTTGGCGGTTCTTATCCGATCGAGTGCGCTTTCCATGTGGAAGGTTCCGCCAGTTGAGTGAAGGTGATCTATATGTACGCGCGCACCACTTTCTTTCGCATAACGTATCGCTTCATCAACGCCATCCAGTTCCTTATCTCGCGATGAGTAACGGAGGTGAAGAAATAATGGTCGATCATACTTCCGCGCCAGTTTTGCGTATTCCAGGACTTCTTCATACGGTGTCGGTTGATATTCCAAACTATGCGAGACACCAAGCGCTCCTTCTTCGAGATTCTGTTCAACCAATCGCTTTCGCGCGGCTATGTTTCCAGCCAAACCGCGAACCTGCATCACAAAAGTGGAAACACCGAAATTGATCGAGTGCGGTAGACGCGCGAAACGGTTGTAGTATGCGCCGCAGTCAGGGCTGCCGCCGTGCATTTGCAACGCGGTGGTGACACCGTCAGTAATTTTGTATTTTTCAAACGTGTCATAGGTTGAGAACGGATCCATGGAGTTGTCGGCCAGAATATCGATGAATCCTGCTGATACAACTTTCCCACTTAAGTGGATGGTTTCAAGTCCCCTAAGGTCGTTTCCGAAACGAAGACGTCCCTGGCTGTCGATACCCACACCGGTCGTTTGCCACTTCTTCTGATAAAAAATCTTGCCGTCTTTGAGAACGATTGGTAGTGCTTCAGGTTCCACCGAACCAACTGCGCGCTTGCAAGCAGGCAGACTTAGAGCAGCAGCGGCGGGAAGGGAAAGTTGGAGGAACGTGCGACGTTTCATAGCAGGGGAACAGACAGCCCTCAATCGACTTTAATGGTAAACGTTTTTGGAAAGCGGAAGGATATTTTTTTGAAGTTAGTACTCCGGCGGCGTGGTCGCGGTTCCCGACACAATTGACGCACCCAGTATTTTTTCAAGTTCTGTCTTAAGATCATCCAGCTCTTTTTTCAAAACCGTATAACGCTCAACCGCGTCTCTGCCAATCTTCTGATCAACATTTGCGGTCATACTCGATAGATAAGTGATGTGTGCCTGCAGGCCAGGCTTGCCATATCTCACTGGTTCCGATAGCAGCTTCGCTGCTACTACATTCAGATTATTCAACTTTTGAGGTTCGTTGCCTGCAGATTTGAGTTTGTTTTGGGCTTCACGCACCCGGGTGACAAGCTGGTTAACAGTAGTAATCATTTCCCGCATCCGCATATTGTGGTCAAACTGCTCCTGCAGATCAGAAATAGTCACTCCGTCCTCGGCAACACGTGGATCAATCAAAACATTGAATGGTTGAGTCAATGTGACTGAACCACTTTTTAGCCGAACCTCATATTTACCCGGAGGAAGGAGTGGGCCCGCTTGGTGTCTAACGTCCCAAACGAAACGATTAAGGCCTCGCACTTTTGTAACCCGCGGCGGTGGCGCGAAACGCCTTCCGGCTGGTGCCGCATCAGGATCCTCAGCTTGCGAATCAGTGGCAGTGGGTCCACGTCCTCCGCGGGACGGGGGAGTTTCGCTGTTATAAGAGTTCAAAACTGCACCTTTAGCATCAAGTATGTCGATCACCACGGCACTGGCGGGCGCTTCAGGTAAGTAGTATTCGACCATTGGACCGAGAGTGTTTGGCCCGACCCGTGTCCGGTATCCGTCTCGTGGAACAAAGAGCTGTACGTCAGACGATCTCTTTTGCGAAGTCAGTTGATGAAGTGAGGTGACGTTATCCAGAATCCAAAACGCTCGACCCTGGGTAGAGACAACCAGATCTTTATGGTGCACTTTGATGTCGGTGATCGGAATGTTTGGCAGGTTAAGTTGAAAC
>JBKPQV010000171.1:0-6178 GCA_046734235.1 Acidobacteriota bacterium | reverse complement strand
GCTTTATAACGAGCCTGTTAGATTCCTGGACATTTCCCTGATTATTTTTTAGCCACGAAGGTGGATACACCAACAACGCATCGGCGCCATGCTCCGCTGCGATCGTCGCCATTTCTAAAGTTGCGCTGGTCGGGTCTTTCTGACTTGAAATTCGGTTCGTTGGTCCAACGCCAGCGATCAGCATTTTATCGGGCAGTGCTTGACGCCAATCTTGAAGAACACTCGTCGCAACATCGCAATCCAGATGCAGGCCCCTTCCTGTGTGTGCCCAAACGGCAACCCCCGCGATCGATTGCGTGGCCATGAATTCGACATAAGATCGATGGGCAGATTCGTGTAAATGATTATCGCCATCGAACATCACGGGGACAGCCGGTATTAGGCCGCCATTCAACTTCGCTCGAATGTCCGTGATACTTGCTGCCATCTTCAAATCAACCCATATGTGGAACAGAAAGCAGGCTATTCTGGATTAGAGTCAACGCGCCTTTCAGACTCGGTCGAACATCAAAAGCCGAAGGTCTAATCGAGACGCCATGAGACCGTGGAGCCAGCAGGTTGTGCCTCGTTTGTTCCACGATAATTGGCTCTACTAATCCCCAAAGTTTTGTGATTTCCCCACCGATAACTACTACTTCCGGATCAAGTCCATTAATCAGGCCCGTGATACCAATTCCCAGGTATCGCGCAGTCTCACGGACTGACTCTGTTGCTTCGACATCGCCAGCTTCAACTAGTTCCACAAGCTTTCGCATCGTGTTAACGCGCTTGCCACCGTTGCCACGTAAATCGACGTAGCGTTTTAAAGTTGCCTTGTCGGAAGCATAAAGATCCCAACAGCCACGCTGACCACAACGACAATCCGGACCGTTGATCTCTATCGGGATGTGACCAAACTGACCGGCCGAATTGTTGCCTCCACGATACAGACCACCATCTATGACGACACCGCATGCGAGTCCAGTACTGACACTGACGTAAAGCAGGTTACGCACATGTGCGTATTGCGCTTTGCCGTGCCAGATTTCCGCCAATGCGGAACAGCGCGCTGAGTTATCCACAATAACTGGAAGATTGGTTGCCTTTTCCAGGAGTCGAACCACCGGAACGTCACGCCAGGGCAAGACCACGGAGAGAATAAATTTTCCGCTATGGTTATCTACGAGGCCGGGCAGACTTACTCCTATGCCCGGGTATTCAATAAAGGAATCGTGTTTCGTGCGCAGTTTACGGATCTCTTTTCCAACCTTGTTCAGAAAAGCTGGAGCATCTGATCCAGTTTCAAAGCTGACGCGAGCCACGATGCGATTGTTGAAATCACTTAGAGCCAGAATCGTTTCATCCGCTCGAATGTCCACACCGAACAGACCAAAGCGTTTAGCATTAAGTCGCAACGGAGTGGGAGGCTTACCACCAATTGGAGTAGTTTGACCTGAACCCTCCTCAATAATGCAGAAGTCCTTCAACAATTCTCCGGTTATGGTGGAAATGGTTGCCTTATTAAGTCCGCTTATCTTCGCTATTTCTGCTCGTGAAATTGGTTGGCGATCAGAAAGAATGCTTAGCAGGATTCGCCGATTCACCAGCCTCAGCATGTCATGACCAGCTGCCTTAACGTCGGCGAGATTTGGTTTGCGTGTAAAGCTATGACGCGAATGGCTGCTCATGATATAGCCACGTCCAGGTATTCAGCTTCCTTAACCGAAATCAATTTGGTGAATTGAGGCGAGCCGAGGCAAAGGAGATAGTAACTTACGCACCGCTCCTTTGCCTGGCACATCTGATCTCCCACTTTAGAAAGTGAAGCGGGCCCGCAGCCGAATGGTTCTCCGATTGTCAATTCCCTCGTCACCATAGCTTCGGTTCAGTTTTCCAAAGTTAGAGTTGGCGTCGACACGCGTGATAGGCAGCAGCTTGCCCGTCGCGGGGTCGACGTCTAAGAAGAAAGTTCCCAGCCAAGTAAAGTTGAACGCGGCATCGGGATCGATAGGTGAAGTCAACGGATGATTGAACACATTATTGAAATCAGCACCGATTTCAAGCCGCATACTTTCACTGAATCTAAAACTCTTCCGTACACCGAGATTGGCTCCCCATGTACTTGGTCCAGTCAACGAATTACGTCTTACCACGTTCGGGTTATCCAGAAGGTCCGCGCCGACTGTAGGCGGCGCAAAAGCTGCCGCGTTGAAGAAGGTACCGTTGCCACCATATGGACTAGTACCGCCCGATTGTAACGGTCTATATGACAGGTAGTTTCCAAAGCCACCAACCGCATCTAGTGAATCACTACCGATAAAACCCGGGAAAATCGGATCGCAGTTACCGCAGTCGTAGAACGGCGTAAAGCCGGTACCCGACTTAGCAAACATATTCCAGGAAAGCTGCCAACCGCCGAGAGTCCCTTCAACGATCTTTGAATCGGTTTGATAGCGACGCCCCTTACCGAAGGGTACGTCAATAACGCCATAGGTGACGAAGCGGTGTCGTGACACAAACGCGTCTGTCGCAAAATCATTTTCCGGGTGGAACTGATTGTATGCAGTACCGCCGAGACTGGAGTTAGCTGTATCAAACCCGCTGCCTTTTTGATCCAACAACGTGTAGCTAGCGTTGAACGTCAAACCGTTTGATAAACGACGATTTACCTCTACTTGCATTGCATGAGATCGTCCCGTGCCAAAATTACCGTAACTGAGAAGAAAAGTTCCCAGATCCGGGAAAGGCAAACGGGCCCGATCAGCATCCGAAATCACACAATCACCATCGTCCGGTACACAAGGATCACCGTCCTCGTTACGATTACCAAATGGAGTAGTACTTGGGGGGAGCAAATTGAGATCGACTCCACCGATTAATCCAGTGAGACGAGTTCCAAGGTACGAGACGCGCAATCCGGTTTTCCATCCCAGCTCCCGTTCAAAAGTCACGTTGTACTGCTGTGACCGTGGCGACTGAAGGTCGAAAGGAATTAGGTTCGCTGAAGGCACTGTGCTGGCCGCATCAAGGGAGCCTCCTGAGATCGGAATCTGGCCCGCCGGCGTTTGACCGCCTGGCCATCCACCCAGGCTAAGACCCCCGCGAGTCCTTCTTCGGCGTCCCTGATTGAAGGGAGTAGATCCGAAAGCATCTCTGATTCCCTGGGCAGCTGAGGTGGGATAGAAAAGTCCATAACCTCCACGAAGAACGGTCGAGTCATTCAAGCGCCAGGCAATGCCAAGCCGGGGAGCGAGATTGTTCTTATCCGTGTTGATCAATCCTCGTGTAACGCCGGCCTCATCGGCAGTTACAACGCCGTAGGCCACCATTGCCGGATCGATAAAAGGAATTACGTCGGCAGTCGGTATGACAAAACGTCCCTTTCTACCATTGGTGTTATTTACAAAGTTTGGATCAAAGTTCACGAGAAGATTATCCTTTTCGATGAAGGGAGTAATCAGCTCGTAACGGAGTCCCAGATTCAAGGTTACGTTTGGACGTACTTTCCAATCGTCCATCACAAAGAAGCCGTGCTCCCAATTCGACGCGTCAAGGGGACCACGGAGCTTTTGCACGAAAAGAGCAGAGTTGCCTGGTCGGCCCATAAGGAAATTAGCAAAGGGATCGAGATTACTTCCGGTATAGTCGACACGGCCCCGCGGGTTGCCTCGATTGGCAGTGAAGCCATCGATTGCCCTATTACGTACACCGTCATACCCACCCTTGAACGAATGGTTTCCAACAAGCCAAGTTAGCGTGTCACCAAAAGTCATTAACTCCTGGTTGAGGCGCCGGTCCACACTTCGTCCACCGTTAGAGATGGTGGCAAAGTTGGCAATTCGCAGCTCGGTTTGTCCAAATGTATCCAGAGCAGCAGGGCCTACAATCGAGCCATAGGTAGAAATCTCAGAAGAGCTAAAACCAATCGAAGATAGAAACTCAGTCAAAGTTCGAGGTGCGTGCACGTACAGTCTTTGCTTATTGAAACCGCCTCGAAGCTCGTTAACGACTGATTGTGAAAAAATTCGGGTGTAATTGCCCGATAGGGTGTGGTTTGTCTGGTCTGTATTTCTAAGTCCAAAATTTGGGTATGAACCACCGGCAACAGGGCCACTTTCTCCCGACGTCCCCTGGTAGTTGTAAACGCCATACAGCTTATCGTTTGCGGTCAGGTCGTGGTCCACCCTCGCAGTCACCAAATCGCGGCCTGTATGCTGATTGGCGTTTTGCGCAAAGCTAACCAACCTTCCAAGATTATCGACTGGCGCATCAAGGCTCGACTTCGGATAGTAGAGATCGATGAACTTTCGTGTTGTTGGATTAAGCAAGCGCGAGGGAATCGTAATGAAGCGAACTCCCGCTCCACCCACCGTATTGTTGGCGATTTCGGCTGGGGTCAGTCCAATGCCGGCAGGCACTAATGGCTTTCTCGAGTCAGAGATTTGAGAAAAGTCGCCATTTAGAATCCGCGCCCCTGGCAATCGACTGGAAGCAGAAAACCTCAACGGCGTGAGATTCCATCGACGCTCGTAGGATGTAATAAAGAAAGTCTTTTTGGTTCCGGGAACTGGACCACCAAATGAACCGCCAATTTCATTTAAGTTATAGTAAGGCTTGGGAAAATCAGGGTTCGCTGGATTCGGAGTGAAGTTAGCCAAATCGATCTTATCGCCGAGACTCCAGGCTGCAAGAGCAGAGTTCTTGTTATTTGCGAATAAAGATCCGTGATAATGATTAGTGCCGCGCTTGGTTAATACTCGAATGTTTGCGATACCTGCATACTCTGCCGAGAAGTTGTTCGACAAGACAGTCAGGTCTTCAATCGCCTCCAGGGAAGGTTGGCTCGAGGTTGCCTCACCAAAAATCCCGCCGTTGGACCGTTGACCGTCAAGCGAGAATGCTGCTCCATAGCTCTGGCCGCCGATGAACTTAAAGCCATCTCCACCCGCCGATGAAGTTATGTTGGGATTCAAATAAAGAAAGTCATAGATATCGCGGCTATCTCGTGGTAGCTCAATAAGCTGCTGCGTATTCAGACTGCCGGAGATGGCAGGCGTCTCGGTTTGAATGGTTCCAACGTCACTGGTGATACTCACCATGACATCCTGGGTACCAATCTCTAACTTTGCGTCTGCACGCACAGTTTCGCTACCAGCCAACGTCACTGTAATTACGCTTGTTTTAAAGTTTGCGGCAGCAACGTTCACAGTGTAAGTGCCGGCCTTCAAGGTCGAAGCCTGGTATTCACCTGCATCGTTGGTCGTATAGTCACGGGAGATTCCTGATGCCAGGTCGGTCACTTTTATTTGAGCGCCTGAGACGGACGCGCCATTTGGATCCGTTACTCTTCCAACAATATTCCCGGAATTGGTACCCTGCGAATAAATTGGAACAGCCAAACAAAACAAACAAACGGTTACCAGCAAGCTCATTGTGATTCTTCGCGCGATTCTCATATAAACTCCTTCAAGTGAGAAATTGATCTGTCGAAGTGGAGCAGGCCCGGGAGCATAAGCACCACAAAATATTCAGTTTGCCGAGGTTAGTTTGGGTTCTAAACGAACCAGCTATAGTTCCTCTTGGTAACTCTTCAAACTCGGGGTTAGTTTGCGTTATGTACTAACTCTACCAGTTTCACCCCGTAAAAACTTAAATTCTCTAAAGTTTGACTTGGGTTTTGTAACTAGGGGATTAGACCTGGGCTAAAGCCGACACGCGGCTTATAACACTAGCGACGAAGAGAATGCAAGCACATTTTTAAGGCGGATGTCTTCATTTTTTTTGCAAATCTCACGGTCCCGCTCTTTCGTTTCGCGGAATCACAGGCAGAATCAAAGCCGAACTAAACCGACCATCATGGTAGATATTTTGGTGCGCTTTGAGTGATCGCGATGAGCCGGTTATGGCCTCGCCGGTGTTCAAATTGCGATTAAATCTCGGGAAGTTGCTGCTCGAGACATACAAGCGTATTCGGTGTCCCGCCTTGAATACATTTCCTGTCGCCCACAGATCAATCATGTATTTATTGACTTCTCCTGGTCTATTAGTGGAAGCCTGCTGCCCACCGCTTCGATAGCTCGATGTACGAACTATCCCGTCCGTAAGAAAACGTGCGTAGCCATCTGGACCAACGTCAACGAGCATGGCGGTGAAGTCCGTATCTACCGCTGAGGTCGAGGCAAAAAGTTCAAGCGATATG
>JBKPQV010000170.1:0-8854 GCA_046734235.1 Acidobacteriota bacterium | reverse complement strand
ACAGTAATACCGGCTTTCGTTTCGGTCTCCCTGAGCAAGGCTTCTGCACTTTCGTTACCGGCTTTGTCGAACTTGTAAAGTTTGGCGTCTGACGTAAACACTGCATAACCACTGGTAACGCAGCTATTCATCAGTGCGCACGACTTCGTATGTTTCTTTACGGTGTCGCCGAAAGTTGCCTCCTTCGAATGAGCACCCGCACAGGCGTTATCGATGATGAAGCCTGTAAGCGTAACTGTTTTTGGAGTTTGTGCTTGCAGCACAACCATGATTGAAAGGATTGCAGCCAAAACCAAGAGTTTTCGAGTCATTTTTCCAAAGCTCCATTTCTGCTTTCAAGTGGCCTTAACCAGCCGGGTCATTCAGACTCAGTTTCGTCTGACTTTGATTCTGTAGATTTTCGTTCGGGTCGTAGATGTGGAAACAATATCACGTCGCGGATGGATTGTTTATTGGTCAGGAGCATTACCAGACGATCGATTCCAATCCCAATTCCCGCCGCGGGCGGCATTCCATATGACAACGCCCGAATATAATCCTCGTCCATTAACATTGCCTCTTCGTCGCCACGTTCCCGCTGCTTCATCTGGTCACGAAAACGTTCAAACTGTTCAGCAGGATCATTTAGCTCCGAGAATCCATTAGCTACTTCCATTCCGGCAATATAGAGCTCAAATCTTTCGGCCACACTTGGATCTGACGGGCTGGCCTTCGATAAAGGTGAAATCACTTTTGGATATTCCGTGATAAATGTCGGTTCTACAATTCGATGTTCAATCTCTTTCTCGAATAATTCCACAACATTCTCTTCGGTTACCTGATCGCCTTCAACAACACCGGATAAGCTGGCTTTCATGCTGACGCGTCGAAAAGGTGCGGCAAAGTCGATGTCAGCCTCTCCAAATTTAAGGTGGGTCTTGCCCGATGCCTTAAACACAACTGCGCGGATCATCTCTTCACAGAAATCCATCATCTGGTTCACGTCTGCATAGGCCCAGTAAAACTCGAGCATTGTGAACTCAGGATTATGCCGTGTTGAAACCCCTTCGTTACGAAAGTTGCGATTGAGTTCGTAGACCTTTTCAAAACCACCGACTAGAAGTCTTTTCAAATAGAGTTCGGGCGCTATCCTCGCATACAGATCGATGTCCAATGCGTTGTGATGAGTCTTAAACGGACGGGCCGCCGCACCGGTAGCTAATGGAGTTAACATCGGCGTCTCCACTTCAACGTACCCATGGTCCTCGAGGATGCGACGCAACTCTTTGATCGCAACCGCGCGACGGTCAAAAACTTCCCGAGGGCTGAGCGAATCGTCCTTCTCGAGTTTCAAACTGCCGGCGATCAAGTCGGCGTAGCGCTGGCGCTGGCGGATTTCTGGATCATGAATGCCGTGCATTTTGTCAGGGAGTGGAAGCAACGCTTTTGAGAGAAACTGTAGTTTTTGCACATGCACAGACAGCTCACCGGTTTTCGTAACGAACAAATAGCCTTCAACACCGGTGAAGTCGCCATGGTCCAAAAGCTGAAAGAGCGCCCAGCCGTCAACATCACCGCCCTGTGCGTCGTTTCGAACGCCAACGATATCCGCCTTGCGAATGTAGATCTGAAGTCGTGCGATTCCGTCGGACAGGTGAACAAACGCTGCCTTGCCCATCACCCTCGGTGGTGATGCAATTCGGCCGGCGAGACGAACTTTGATTTCGTTAAGCTGCTGGTTGGCGAGTTCTATTTCTTCTGCTGCAGGTTTGCCGTCTGGTGCAGCTTTTGGCTCAAAATCGCGAAATTTGTCAACTATGCGGCCAATTGTGTCCTCGCGGCCCGCTTCAATTACTTCACTTCGCTCAAACTTATTTGGATAGACATTACCCACCAGCTCGCGTAGTGAATCGAGATGTTCGCGCCGCGCCGCCGTTTGGTCGTTGTCTTCTATGAAAGGAATCGTCAATTTTTGAGTCTCCAAAGTAAAAGGCTAATTATAGGAAGGCTTGCTCGGTTTAAGCAATTTGAACGGTCTTGCGCCTTAGGTCTTGGGTCTTTGGTCTTAGGTCTTGGGGTCTTACTTGGAGATAAAGACGGAACGAGCAAAGAACAAAGGCCAAAGACCAAAGCCCAAAGACCCAAACCCAGGCCTTTTCCAAATCTCCTCCCACCCGTGCTAGATTCTTTGAACTAATGATCGAAAAAATTCTGAGCCCCGGTGAGATGCTCGGAGAGCGGGAACGTCTGCGCTCCGCCGGGCAGACCCTTGTCTTTACAAACGGAGTTTTTGATTTGTTACACGTCGGCCACGTCCGCTATCTCACTCAAGCACGGCAATTGGGAGATGCGTTGGTTGTGGCAATTAATAGTGACAGAACCGTTCGACAACTGAAGGGCGATTCGCGTCCAGTCTTTAAGGAAGACGAACGCGCTGAAATTTTAGCTGCTCTACGTGTGGTCGATTACGTCACAATCTTTGATGACATTTCTCCCCGCACTTTGATTGCTTCACTTTTGCCGGATGTCCTCGTGAAAGGCGGAGACTATGCACTTGACGAGATTCACGGCCGCGAAGAAGTGGAGTCCGCCGGCGGTCGTGTTGTATCCCTCCCCTTTGTTCCCGATGCTTCTACAACAATGATTATCGATCGCATGAAAGTTAGATGAGCACTATAAGGCAACAACTTGGTCCAATAGAAAATACGCTCAAACGTATTTCTGAAACGCTCGCATACCAGCAACTACTGAAGCAACTTCGCGGCAACGCGCAAATCATTTCCATTAGTGGTTTGGTTGCCGGGTCTGCCCGAGCTCTTGCCATGGCAGCCTTGCAACGAGAAACAGGAAAGCCGTTTGCGATTGTTACCCAGTCAACTCGCGATCTCGAGTCGTGGGAAAACGACCTGCGGTTTTGGTACTGTGCACTCGCCGGTAAGACAACTTGCGATCGAGAAGTTTTAGTAATTCCCGCTTCGGAAAGCGATCCATATGCTGGAGTCTCGCCGCATCCGCAAACTCTGGAGAAGCGCGCTCTTTCATTATGGCGTTTGCGGCAGCACGCTGCCGACTTTGTTTTACTCACGGCCCGAGCAATAGCCCGCAAGAGTATTAGCCCGGCTGAAATTGAACGAGCTGGAGCCGTCCTTAAGCGGGATGAAGATCATCCGCTTGAAGAGCTCGTCGAAAAACTGTTTGCGGTCGGTTACGTTCGCGAAGATCCCGTATCGGGGATTGGCGCGTTTTCGAGTAGAGGAGGAATTCTAGACATTTGGCCTCCAGGTAACGAACTACCGGTCAGGCTCGAGTTTTTTGGCGATACCGTTGACTCGCTTCGCGAATTCGATCCAGAAACGCAACTCTCAACTTCCCAACTTCAAGCAGTAGAAGTTCCACCAATGCATGAGGTGTCTGTTACACCAGTCGACTTTGAGTTATGGGCGGAGGCTGCACGAGAACGCTGGAGCGACGAACGATTTTCCCGTTCGTTACGAGATAGGACAGCTTTCGCCGACGAAGGAGAAGCCTTCTCGGGTTGGGAATGGCTGATCCCTGTCATTCGAAGTTCCAACTCGAGCATATTCGATCATCTCGGCGATGCAGTGCTTGTGATTGATGAGCCTGCTTCAATCGAGACATACCTCGGCGAGGTTTACGACAATCTTGCCGAGAGGTTTGACGAAATCGATCAAGCAGATGACATTGCGCTGCCCCCTGAAGAGTTGTACTTGCCCGTTGAAGACCTGAGAAGGTTGATTCAGAACCAACAGCGGATCGAACTCCGCACGCTGGGTCGAACTGTAGTCAACCTTGACCAGGAACTAGCGCTGGAAGCCGAAGCCCCTAAAGTTCAGATCGGACGCACTCGTGGTACACGGCAGCAGATGTTTTTGTTTCCGACAGCAGAACGCGCTGAGGAATTTGAATGGCAGGCCCAGTCGTCGATGCGATATCACGGGCGAGTAGCAGATTTGGCAAATAGCGTTAATCGCGCGATTGAAAACGACAACAGTTTTCTCTTTGTAGTCCCAAGTTTTGGTGTGGCCGAACGAATTACTCAAATCCTTGCTGAGTACCAGGTTGAATCTCGGCTTTCATTGATCGGTGAATCATCCGAAAGTGCCGCATCTGCACCGGTAACGATTACTGTTGGTCGTCTCAGTGGCGGATTTGCGTTGCCAAAATCGCGCGTGGTGGTCCACGTAGAAACGGATGTTTTTGATGAATCAGCGGATTCATTGGAACGGCAAAGCGCGGGCGCGGATAGAAAACAACGAGATGGTAAGAAACGCAGATCGAAGGCCGCGGCCTTCTTGTCAGACTTCAGAGACTTGCGGCAAGGCGACTATGTTGTACACATCGACCATGGGGTCGCAAGATTTGGTGGTTTGCAGAGCCTCGACCTGGGACCTCGAACAGGCGAATTCATGCTGCTCTTTTATGCAGATGACGCCAAACTCTACGTTCCTGTTGAACGGCTTGACTTGGTTCAACGCTATTCCAGCGCTGAAGGTCACCAACCGCAACTAGATCGACTTGGCGGCCTGGGCTGGCAGAAGACTAAAGCTAAAGCAAAGCGCGCCATGCGTGACATGGCAGACGAACTGCTGCGTTTGTATGCCGAACGCAAGCTCGTTGGTGGTTACTCGTTTGCTGCTGACACCCCCTGGCAACAGGAATTCGAAGATGGATTTCCATATGTACTAACGCCTGATCAGGAAACAGCTATCGATGAAGTAAAGAAAGACATGGAAGAACCAGTACCGATGGACCGGCTACTATGTGGTGACGTGGGTTACGGCAAAACGGAAGTCGCCATGCGGGCGGCGTTCAAATCGGTGATGGAAGGAAAGCAAGCCGCAGTGTTAACGCCAACAACAGTTCTTGCTTACCAGCACTTCGATACATTTCGATCGCGTTTCGCTCCGTTTCCAGTGAAAGTGGAATTGCTTTCTCGTTTCAGATCGGCAAAAGAGCAAAAAGACGTCGTAAAGCGCGTGGAGGCCGGCGAAATAGATGTAATTATCGGTACGCATCGGATGCTTTCTAAAGATGTCAGATTTAAAGATCTCGGATTGGTAGTGGTTGATGAAGAGCAGCGTTTTGGCGTGGCCCACAAGGAACGATTGAAGCAACTGAAAAAGCGTGTAGATGTGCTAACTCTTTCGGCAACTCCAATCCCGCGGACACTGAACATGTCGTTGAGCGGCATGCGTGATATGTCTCTAATCGAAACGCCTCCACGAGATCGGCTGGCGATTCAAACTCAAGTTGTTCAGTTTTCCGAGACTGTGATTAAGGCTGCAATCGATCTCGAGTTGTCTCGCGGTGGGCAGGTCTTCTTCATTCACAATCGAGTCGAGACAATCGAAACAATCGCTGCCTTAGTACAACGACTAGTTCCTCAGGCACGACTCGCAATTGGTCACGGTCAAATGAACGAAAAAGAGATGGAGCGAGTGATGCTCGACTTCATCGATTACAAATATGACGTTCTGGTTGCAACCACGATCATCGAGAACGGTATAGACATCCCACGTGCGAACACGATCATCATAAATCGCGCTGATCACTACGGTTTGTCGCAGCTTTACCAGTTGCGAGGCAGAGTAGGACGTTCAAACAGAAGAGCTTACGCGTATCTTCTCATCCCCGGCGAAACGGAATTGTCGCCGATCGCTCGCAGGCGACTTTCGGCTATTCGGGAGTTTTCCGATCTTGGAGCCGGATTTCGCATTGCCGCTTTAGACCTCGAACTTCGTGGAGCCGGCAATCTGCTGGGTGGGCAGCAATCAGGCCATATGGATGCGCTTGGTTTCGATCTTTACACTCAGATGCTGGAACGCACGGTAGCTGAATTGCGCGGGGAACAAGTTGAAGACGAGACTAGCGTTACGCTCAATTTGGCCGTAGATGTGGCTATTCCAGAAGACTATATTTCCGACATGGGGCAACGGTTGCGAACGTATAAGCGCGTTTCGTCGGCACGAGACGACAGCACTCTGAACGCAATAAGAAATGAGACTGCCGACCGCTACGGCCGGGTTCCTGCGTCTGTTGATCGGCTTTTCGATTATGCGCGTTTACGTCGCCTGGCTGAGGAATTAGGGGTTATATCCATCGACAAAACTCCTGATGGCGCGGCCTTGAAATTCAACGAAAAGGCTCGGATTTCGCCCGAAAAACTCGGTGTTTTCATTTCCGAAAACGCAGGAGCAGTCTTCACTCCCACCGGAGTTTTGAAGCTGACTCTTACCGAGGATCAGCAGGATGAAGTCCTTCAAGTGGTGCGCGACGTGTTGCTCCAGCTTCGAGCCTCCGATTAGAATCGCCCGGCAATAGTTCTGTCGGGTCGTTTTTACGCTCCCCAAGGTTGCGAGCCAAACAAAGTACAGAATTGCAGAGTTTCTTTTAAACCAGGAGTATTTTGTGAGAATTAGACTATTTTCAATTGTCGCATTGATGGCTGTGGCTATCTCAATCATTCTTTCAACTTCGTTGACTGCGGTCGCACAAGAAGGCGAAGCGACTGTGATTGACGAAGTGATTGCCCAGGTAAACGATGACGTAATCACCCTCTCTATGCTCAAACGCGAATTGAGGCAGCGAATAGACGCGTTGATCCAGGAACGAAAAATGACTGAACAGCAGGCGACCGACGAAGTGATGAAGCATCAGTCGGAACTGATTGCGACAATGATAAATGAGCGCCTGTTGCTGCAGAAAGGTAAAGAGCTCGATCTGGCTAGTGAGATTGAAGCTGAAGTTAACCGGCGCATGTTAGAAATTGCCAAGGAGCAGGGAATTAACTCAATGGAAAAGCTCTATGAGGCAATGCGCCAGAGCAAGATTGATCCGAATACCGTGCGAGAAACCATGCGGGCCGAGATGATGAAACAGGCTGTCATGCAGCAGGAAGTGGACCGCCGCATTTATATGAATCTAACTCCTGCAGAAGTGAAAGCATATTTCGACGCACACCCGAATAAGTTTCAAAAGCCAGAAAGTATATCGCTTTCTGAGATTTACTTGTCGACGAACTCCAAGGACGAGAATGCTGTAAAAGCGCGCGCTACCGAACTGGTCACCCAACTTCGTGCCGGCGCCGATTTCAAAGCTGTAGCCTCAGCAAATTCGGAGCGCGAAAACAACGGACAGCGCACCGCCCCCAAAGACGGGGGATTTGTAGGCGATTTTGATCTACCAAGCTTGCGAGATGATCTCCAGGCACTTGTTAAGGGGCTACCAGCCGGCGCAATTAGCGATCCGGTAAAGACACCAGAGGGTTATCAAATTCTCCGCGTTGATAAAAGAACTCCGGCGGGGACCACTCCAACCTTCAACGACAACCTGGTAAGACAAGCAATGCTCGCTGAGCGCTCTGTAAAGGAGCGAGAGGATTATCTCGCTAATTTGCGGAACGAAGGGTTCATCAAGATCTCCGAAACCTATCGCGCAGGTGTTGAGCCGTTGTTGAAAGTGAAGGCGCCGTCGACGGCCAAGAGCACAGATAAAGACAAGAAGAAAAAGCAATAGCAATAGAGAACAGAAGCGCGACGAATGCAACGAAACTTAACCACCAAGCCACGAAGACACAAAGACACAAACTGCTCAAAACATTTCAGGCTTTGTGTCTTACTGTCTTTGTGTCTTAGTGTTTAGATTTCACTGGAGTCGCTGCGTTTGTTCGGGAAATAACCTCTCATGCGTCTGGATCTGTTCCTCAAAGCCAGCCGCCTCTGTCCGCGGCGCACAATCGCGCAGAAACTTTGTGATGCCGGTCGGGTTTTAATAAATGGATCGACGGCAAAATCAGCTCACCAGGTCAAACCTGCTGACGAAATTATTATCAAACGCCATGACAAGGTCTCAACAATAAGGGTCTTATCAGTTCCTTCCGAGCGCCGAACCGTCAGGAAGGACGCTGGAAGTCTCTATGAGATTATTGAGGAACATCAGGTTAACGAGGATGTGTTTCGGTGATGAGGTCAGTGACACCAAAACAATTCACGCTACTAATTATTGCTCTTGTCTCAGTGGTAGCGTATGGATGTGCCAGTAAGGTTTCATCCCAACAGGTCAAGCAAGCAGACAAAAGAGTGGACACGCAAACACCAGGAATAGATCGCCCGGCTCTTGTGTTACCAATTGAGAAACCACGCATTGTAGTCTACAAGGCAGCGAGGAAACTCGAGTTCTACTCGGATCAAAAACTTCTCAGGACATATCGGGTGGGGTTGGGTTTCAATCCAGTTGCCGACAAGAAGCAGGAAGGCGATGGGGCGACTCCCGAAGGAGAGTTCTATATCTTCGTTAAGAATCCTAAAAGCGCTTACTACCTATCACTTGGTCTGAGCTATCCAAACGCGGAAGACGCTGACCGTGGTCTACGAGACAGTCTAATTAACAAAACTCAGCGAGACACGATTGTCGAGGCAATAAGGAAAAAGGCAGCTCCGCCGCAATACACCAAACTCGGTGGCTTGATATATATTCATGGCAATGGCGCCGCCAACGATTGGACTTGGGGCTGTGTGGCATTGGAGAATGCCGACATTAAGGAGTTGTACGACTGCGTAGACGTCGGAACGCCTGTCACAATTTTGCCGTAAATGGATATCAAACCGTTCAAAATTCGCGACATCGAAATTAACCCGCCGTTGGTTTTGTCCCCAATGGCAGGCGTCACTGACGTGTCGTTTCGGAGACTTTTGAAACGACGGGGTGGTGTAGGTTTGTCGGTTTCCGAATTCATCTCGGTCGAAGGTCTTACGCGCAGTAATCCCAAGTCAAAACGGCAAATGCGTTTTTATGAAGATGAGCGACCGTTTGCGGTCCAGATTTTTGGTGGTCAGCCTGAGCGAATGCGTATGGC
>JBKPQV010000169.1:0-5083 GCA_046734235.1 Acidobacteriota bacterium | reverse complement strand
CCTTTACGCTTCTCTAACTCTCCCAGCTGCTCTTGTTGATAGACACATTCCCGAGCTTGACGATCACGCTGCAAAACCGCTTCTGCGGCAGCCGCCCTGGCATCAGTCAATGCATCTTCAACATTGCGTGCTTCCTGGGTCGCGGCTTTTGCTTCTTCCTCGCGTTTTGCCAGCTCTTCTGCAATACCAATCTCAAGCTCAGCGATTTCAGCTAGTTTCCCTTTGGTTTCACCCAGGAGCGCTGTCAGTTTCTGGTCTTCTGCAACATAAACCTGGCGAAGCAGTTCCCTAAGCTCTTCACGCAACACTCCATAACGACGAGCCTTAGCAGCTTGTCGACGAAGGCTATTGACCTGCCTGTCGATTTCCGCAACGATGTCTGAGATACGGGAAAGATTTGAACGTGCGGATTCCAGTCTGGCTTCCGTAGCTCTTTGCCTCACTCGGAATTTCGTGATGCCGGCCGCCTCTTCAATAATCGTCCGACGGTCCATCGGCTTGGCCGATAGAATTTGACCAATTCTTCCCTGCTCAATAATTGCGTAGTGGCCGCCAGCTAAGCCGGTGCCGGAGAAAAGATCCTGGATGTCGCGCAAACGACAAATCTTGTCGTTCAACAGATATTCGCTTTCACCCGAGCGATAGAGGCGACGAGTTACTGAAACTGCTTCGCCGGGCGAAAACTCGAGTGCAAGGTTCCGGCGACGCCAATGACGCTTATGAACAATTTTGGCTGGAGTTGGCGTCGGTTCTGTCGGCGCGATCGCTTCCACCGGCTCTGAGTTTGCCTCAGGCTGTACTTCCACCGGCCCACCGACAGCACCATCGGTTAACTGTGGAGCAGCGGTTTCCTGCGGCAGAATCTCATCAAGACTTACCAGGCGATCATCAATCTGCTCGAGAGTTGAGTCGATATCCTCAATGTCCGGCTCATGCTCAACTGTTTCGTCTCTTACCAGGTGCATCACGACTTCAGCCATGCCGCTGGGTGGACGATTGCGTGAGCCCTGGAAGATCACGTCCTTCATTTCGCCGCCGCGCAAGTGTTTTACGCGTTGTTCACCGAGCACCCAGGCAATCGCGTCGGCGACATTACTTTTGCCGCAGCCGTTTGGGCCAACAATCGCAGTAATGCCGTCTCCGGTGAAGATTACTTGTGTGTAGTCGGCGAAGGATTTAAAACCGGTAATTTCCAGACGTTGCAGTTTGAACATGCGTGACGGTGCTCTAATTATGGCCAGCCTCTCACCTCAGAATCAAGGCTCGAGGGGGATGCGTGTACGGGAGGCCAATATAAGTGTCAGGCGCTTAGAATGTCAACCAGAACTTGAACTTAGCATCGCTTAATGAAGTAACAAGCAAAGTTAAGTTTCGCTGCTTAAAAGTGAAGTTTTCCCGAATGGAGATCAGGGGTTGGATTCCGGACTTTTTACGTAGAGTAATAAGTTCACTCCAGGCCGGAGTGAATAGGCTCCGCCAGACTCACTTGAAGGAACCTCACGGTAGGTAGACCCGAAGTTTGCTTGCATTTCAGCACGCTGGTCCTCTGAAGCGATGATGATTGGTTCTGTTGAGGTGGTCATGTGGCCGAAATAGCCAACTCGGCTATAGTTACGTAAGTACCAGGGCAGTGGCCAGTACTCTCTGGAGACGATTGTTATTCCAGTTTTTCCACCCTGTCCCTGCTGTTTCGCAATCCGGTCAATTTCTTCGACCAGCCGATTCGTTCCCCGTTTCGTGTGCGCGTAAACGTAGACGTAATAAGTATTATCATTGTCGTAGTTTACGAAGTTCAGGTCGACCATCTGATACAAACCAATCAAACTAGCTATAACAATGATCACCATAGGGAGTCGTAATTGGCCCCGCTCCAGTTCATAGATTCGCTGAACCGCATAGCCAGAGATCAGAGCGAGGGGCAACAAGAAGTTCAGAACCAGCCAGGGTGTCTTGTAGGGAACCAAAGAATAGGCCGCAATAAGACCAAAGGCCCAAAACGCGGAAAAGAGTGCGAAGACGTTTTTCGGTCGGAACAGGACAAGAACCGCTCCGATAACTCCCAGGGATAAAAGTGCGGATTCTTGTTGAATTAGCCACAAGAGGTAAGTCGAAGGAGGATGAACGTGCGCAACCGTTCCCGTCTTAGTCCAAATCTTAAAAGTACTTAACGCGTCGTATATGCCCTGAGGGTAGTTTGTGAAAAAAGATGTATAGAAGAAAATATTAATAATTAGAAAGACAATCGCTGCCATTCCAAGCCAGATTGCCACGAGAGCCGGCCCACCAAGATCTTCGACAAATCCTCTCTCAGCAACCTTCTTATCTAAGACGACTTCTCTACCAAACAATCGCAAGTAGATTTGAGTTGATGCTACTGCAAGTATCAAAACCCCCGCCGAGATCATTGCGGTCTCTTTTGTAGCAAACAGCATCGCTGCTGAAATAGAGGCTAGCATCAGGTAAACCGGATTGCGGCTTTCATAGAACTTCAACCCGGCGACGACAATGCCGAAGGTGAAGAAAAGAAAAAGACTTTCATGAATGAAGTAGCGGGCTAAATAGACGGACCCCGGTGATATTGCAAGGAGCAGGGCGGCAACAAGCGTAGCCACTGCGCCGAGTCGTTTTCTCAGACAGAAAATCAGCAGGATTGTCGCGATGCTGAATAGCGCCGGGACTAATCGGATTGCGACTGTATTGAGGCCATACTGATCACGCGCCCCGGCGCCAAAAAGAACTTTCAGTATCCAGGGGACAACTGCCGAAATGTAATATAGGGTTGGGCCATGATAGTTGGCAGGATCATACTTGTACCGAAAATCACGAACGAGTGTAACCAGAAAGTTCCCATTTACTCCTTCGTCGTGATGTAGTGGAACAAGTGCAAGATCGTAAACGCGCAAAACTACCGCGACTAACAAGATCGCTGCTGCTGTTAGATACCAATACTTATCCAGGATCAACGAAGACACGTCAATTGGAGTTGCTTGCGGCGATCTCTCAGAACTTCCCGCGCGCGACGCCTGACGTTTCTTGTTAGCGCTTGATTTTGTAGAGCTGGTACCCACTGACATCCCCAACTTTTTCGTATCGCGAAAAGAACTCCTCATTAACTGGCATAACTAACCTCTCAAGTGGTCCAACGACTACATAGTCGACATTGTAATCCTTCAGAATTTGCTCTGCGCGTGGATCACCTGCGTAAACCCGCTTGATGTCTGATTCACGTTTGGCAAACTCCAAACCGTGGGTCCAGATATGCCCTGGATAACCCATTAACGATTTGCGGCCAGTTAGAAAAATCGCCTCATTATGAACCGGTGCGTGAAGGATGAGTGCCCTGGGCGCAATTTGCTGTTTTACCATCTCGGCGAAACGAAGACCGGACATATCAAAAATTCCATACTTCGTTGAGCGTAAGGCGAGTCCAGCTACATCTAAACCACCCGCGAGTGTCAGACAAACAAAAAGCAAAACGGCCATGACTCGTCTGATCTGTCCATCGTGCCACAATCTCGCTAACAAGATAGCGACGAGTGGTGCAGAAGCAACCCACCAGTAAAAAAGGACCTTGATATTGTCCCAAATCCACGGCGCCATTTTTAAGAAATTAGGGACAATGAAGCAAAGAGTAAATGGCAAGTAATACAGCAAAATCTTTCTGTTGATCAAATAGCCTTTGCCTCTGACTAAAACTGCTACCAGTATCAAGGGAATGAAGATTCCCGTATTCTTGAACCAAAACCAAACCGGATTCTCCGTGCCGTGATCCCAACCGACCTCCAGGGCAAAAAAACTCCGGGCGCTAACTGCCGAATGTGATGTAGACCACCAAAGTTGTGGCAAAGCGATCACTGAGGCGGCCAGAAAAAAAGCGAACCATTCCCGCCAGCGCCTTTGAATTAGCGCAAGGCATCCGCCCATTCCCATCACGACGACAAAACTATGCGCATGGGCCAAAGGCAACAGCCCGGCAATTACTCCTGCGGCTATCATGCGAGAAACTTCCGCGTTTAACGCTCCTTGCGTTGCTTCAGGCACTTTCTGCTCAACGCGCCTCTTTTTCGCGGAGCCTCTTCCTTTCTGCGCAGGCTCAGGCAGTTTCTCGTTAGGATTTATCGCCAGCCACCACTGGGTGAACACGAGAATGGCCAGTGGTAGTCCCATTAGAAAACCTCTTTGAGGGATCAAAAGTGCTGATATCGCATTTCCCCATCGCCAGGTAGTTTGAGGTATGACTGTAAATGATGGAGGAAGGTTTTGAAGGACACCGAGTAAGCCAAACTCATTTGTATCGGCCTTGGTAAATAACAAAACCCAGCCAAAGCCTCCATTCAGCAATACCAACAGCGGCGTAATAATCGCGGCGAGTCGGTCTCTTAACATAACCAACGCCCAACGATGTAATAGACCGACAAACGACAGCGCCAGCACCAGGTTCTCGATGAACATCGACTGGCGCAGGTCAGCGCCGGCTTTCACGAAGATCGCTGAAGCAAAGTCTGATAAGAACGGGTAAGTAAATCGAACGCCTGCGTAAGTTGGATCTTCTGGTGGAAAATTATTTCCGTAAGCAAATCCAGTAATCACACTCAAGTGGAACGGCAGGTCCCCAAAATTATTTAGGAGCCCCGTGCTGATACCTTCATCGTCCTGGATCATGGCTTTACTAAACACTTGCCACAGGACGACTGTGGTGATGACATAAAACGCAATGTAAGCGGTTGTCGTCAGATCTGGCGTGCTAGTCATCCTTTTTATCGACTTGGAGACGTGTGCCAGATCTGCTTGAAGTCGATTCACGTAGAGCGGCTTGCTGAAAATGAGGAAAGGCAAGCAGCAGATTAGCGCTGCCGATATGATGGCAACGGACGTAAATCCTAAGAACGAAGAAACGATGAACCCAACAAGGCTTAATGCTGTGAGACCAGTACATGCGCCGGCGCAGAGCCTGGCAGCAACGTGTGCATCCTCATCGTAGAGATATGTTGCGACGGACCCGCTGAAGATGACGAGTAGAGTGAGCGCAAGCGAAGCGATCATTTCGAGCTGTTTGCCAATACGAGCGCTTTGCCAGTCAGTT
>JBKPQV010000168.1:0-10289 GCA_046734235.1 Acidobacteriota bacterium | reverse complement strand
GTGCATGACATGTTCTTATCCAAGAAAGAGCAAGCTTTGCAAAGGGGCAGGCGGGGACGCCTGCGCTCCCAGGACCAGCGTCCGTGTTTGAAACGAGCGGGTTACTAAAGGCATGAACTGATACCTGCCACCCGACACCTGCCACCCGACACCCAACACCTGCTATATTGACCAAACACGTGACATCATCAACTTTTAATCAACAATGCATCGATTGCGAAAAGGTCTATTCACTCGCTGAACGCATATATGTTTGTCCTGGCTGTGGTGGCCTATTAGATATCGAACAAGATCTCGATCGTTTCAACGCAGCAGAGTTGCTCGATTTATGGAATGATCGAAAGTCTTCGCTCGCAGAAATCGATCGTAGTGGCGTTTGGCGCTTCCGCGAAATACTGCCTTTTGGAAGTGATGTAGCACCAGTTACCTTGGGTGAAGGAAACACTCCGCTCTACAAAGCCCCCCGTTCTGCGTCGTATTGCGGCATTGATTCCTTGCTGCTCAAACATCAGGGAGCGAACCCTACAGGCTCCTTCAAAGACACTGGTATGACCGTGGCTGTGACGCAAGCGCAATCAATGGGCGCGCGACTCGTAGCCTGCGCGAGTACTGGCAATACGGCAGCAAGCCTTGCCGCTTATGCAGCTCGAACAGATCTTCTCTGCGCGATTATGGTTCCCGCAGGTCAGGTGAGTCGCGCAAAACTAGCGCAGGCGCTCGATTATGGAGCTAAGGTGCTGGAAATCGAGGGCAACTTCGACTCCTGCATGCGCGATATTCTTTCGTTGTCTGAAGATGGAGTCCTTTACCTCGTCAATTCCATCAACCCGTTTCGTATTGAGGGACAGAAGACAGTAGCTTTCGAACTGGCGGAACAACTCGGTTGGCGCGTGCCGGATCATATTGTGGTACCAGGCGGAAATCTCGGCAACAGTTCGGCCTTCGGAAAAGGTTTTCGTGAGTTGTTAGCGCTGGGTCTGGTTGATCGTATGCCCAGAATCACAGTCGTTCAGGCAACTGGCGCTGCGCCCTTTGCACGGTATTACGATGCGCGGAAGCATGGCGCTACCGACCCGAAATTTGTTGCCGACCCGGAGCCTCACACGCTCGCTTCAGCAATTAAGATCGGCGCGCCAGTGTCATGGAAAAAAGCCTGGCGTGCTGTAGATGAGACTGAAGGAAAGGTCTTGACTGTCACCGAGCAGGAAATTGCCGACGCAAAAGCTGTAATTGGACGTGATGGAATTGGTTGTGAGCCAGCATCGGCAACTACCGTTGCAGGAATCCGCAAGCTAAGAGCTGATGGAACTATAAGGAGTGAGGAAAGTGTCGTAGCTGTCTTAACCGGCCATGTACTAAAGGACACGGACTACGTTAACAACTATCACAGCGACCAACTTGAAGCGGACGGCGAACCCATTGCCGGAAATTGCGCGAATCCTCCGGTAAGAGTCTCCGGTGGACGTGACGGTTTACGAGAAGTTCTTAGTCGATTGGTAACTTAGTTTCAAAACTCCGGGTTTAATTTCCGTACCGTGAGCGCAACAAAATCTAAAGCGAAATCCAAAAGCGCACTAAAGCACTGCGAAGTTCGCCTTCCCGCATCAACTTCAAATCTTGGCCCAGGCTTTGATTGTTTTGGCCTGGCGCTAAAGCTTTACTTGACGATTAGAGCGACCCCAGTTGCGAAGTCTTCAGTGGAATGTCGGGTGCGAACCACCGGCGCCAGAGAAAATCGTGTGCTTCCGCGCAACTCCACAAATCTGATCTATAGAGCGATGTCGTTTGCCGCAAAACGTGAAGGATGGGATTTACCGCCTCTGGATCTTGCTGTTCACAATGAGATTCCCCTGGCGAGCGGTTTGGGAAGTAGTGCGGCAGCGATTGTTGGTGGAATAAAACTAAGCGCCCTGTTGTGCAAGGCCGAGTTAACGGAACAAAAGATTCAAAACTATGCGACCGAGTTTGAAGGCCATCCAGATAATGTTGGCGCAACACTTCACGGCGGATTTGTCACGAATTGTCTCAGCCAGACGGGTGACGTTGTTTTTGTAAAGTTTGATTGGCCAAAAAAGATATCCGCGGTGGTGGTGTCGCCGCATACGCAGTTGCCGACACATGTTGCACGCGCTGCTTTGCCCCGCAGTTACAGTCGCTCGGAAGCTGTCTTTAATCTACAGCGGACCTCTCTGTTTACAGCAGCGGTTGCGCAAAAGAAATTTGAATTGTTGGCGGAAGCGATGCGCGATCGAATCCATCAACCTCGACGCGAAACATTAGTTCCTGGACTGGCGGCAGCTCTCGCCTTGCCAAAGACGAAAGGTCTCTTAGGTGTAGCTTTGAGTGGCGCCGGCCCCAGCATCATCGCGCTGGTTACGGGAAATGCGGAGGCAATTGGCAAAGATATCGCCGAGTGTTTTTCCAAGCAGCGAATTGAATCGACGATTCGGATGTTGGAGATCGATAACGAAGGACTTAAATACTCATGAAAGCTCTCGTCTAACCAGCCTGAAGAGGGGATAACTCACTCCCAGCATCGCCAGGGCATAAATGCTATTACGGGTGTCGCTCGCGATTGCGCCAGCCAGAAAAACGATTGAGCCAAGTAGGGCCAAGCCAGTAGTCCAGGGATATCCCCAGGCTTTGTACGGTCGTTCCTTCTCTGGTTCGCGGCGTCGCAAAATAAACACCGATATGAATGACAAACTGTAGTTTGCGACAAAGAAGAACGCGACTACCGTGATTACTTTTTCAAAAGTCTGTCCAAAAACAATGAAAACGAGTGTCCCGATCACACTAAGAAATAGAGCCAGTTCCGGCGTTCCGCCTGTATTGACTGTGGCCGCTTGCCTGATAAACAAACCGTCACGGCCCATCGCAAATAGCACTCGCGTCGCCATTAGGTGACACGCATTAATCGTGCTTAGCATCGAGACGATAGTGAGCCAGCGGAATATCGGGTCACCGAACTTGCCAAAAATCACGTTCGCGACTTCGCCCGCAGCAAACTCTTTCCCGACGAGTCCTGACATCGGCAATACATACAGAAAAGCCACATTTACCAGGACGTAAATTGCGATGATTGCGAACACACCGCCGATGGTTGAGCGCGGAACGTCCTTACCAGGGTTCGTCACTTCCTCGGAGAAATAGATCACGCCATACCAGCCGTCATAGGTATAGATCACTGCCTGTAGAGATAGGACGATGCCTGTGACCAGGCCCCAACCTAATACACTATTGTTAGATTGTGGTTCAGCGAAAGAACCGCCGTTGCCGAGTACAAACGCGGCCACAATCAAGGCTACGAATGCGAGTGCTTTGAGAAGGCTGGTAATGTTTTGGGCAGTACTTCCCATCACAATGCCCCGCCATTGCAGCAAACCAAAAAGTAGGGTAATCGCAGATGCGGTTGTGAGAATTGTCTTGGATCCCGCTAACACCGGAAATAGCGCGCCTAAAAAAGATCCAACTACTAACGAGACAGCAGCCGCACTCCCGCAGGTAGATAACCAATCGCTCCACCCAACAATAAAACCTGCATAACCTCCTAGGGCGTGGCGTGCAAACGCGTATTGACCACCCGCTCGAGGAAGCATTGCACCCAGTTCGGCATAGGAGATTGCGCCGAGCAGAGCGTAGATACCACCGATCAGCCAAACACCAAGAAATAACCAGACATTTGGCAGATGTTCAGCAATCGTCCCCGGAGTGCGGAATATTCCCGCCCCGATAGTATTGCCAATTACTACTGCGAGTCCGAAACCAATTCCGAGAACACGCAGAAGATGACCTCGGGATTGAGGTGGGCTACTAGTTTTGTCTGGGGTCACTTTGAATGTCCGATGTTTGGAAGGTTAACCACAAAGTCACAAAGACACTAAGACACTAATCTTAATTGGTCTGGGCAATTCGTGTCTTTGTGCCTTCGTGTCTTGGTGGTAAAAGATCTAGCCAACCTTGGCCGAACTCAAATCTGAATGCAGCAAGCGATGAAAGAGATGTTCACCGCCCTCACGTCTCACTGAGAGTCGGCCTGCATTGTAAGCACGTGAATTCAACCCACGCTGTACCGACTTACAAATCTCAGTGTCTTCGTCCTGTATACGTTGACCTACTTCGATGCTGGCGAGATTGCGTTCACGAGCCACTTCCGAAACGACATCGGCAAAATAGAAATCAAAGACTACTTCTGTTTGATCGACTCCACGAGGAATCACCAGGTTCGTATCAAGTACGCCGTCGTACCAGTTGATCATGAAGTTGGGATAGATCCAGTAATACAGTGCGCGATCACCTTGTCTAACTGCGCCGGTTTGTTCTTCTGCGCCGTCGCTGACCAAAGGGCTCCATTGCAGACAGAATCGATCCCCGTTTTCAATCAAGTAATTGCTGTAATCGAGAACGCTGTCCAGGCCTTTGTGTAGATAAGGAACGTGATAGCCGCCGTCGAGGTAGTTGTCCACAAATACTTTCCAGTTGCACTCAAACTGGTAATGACGACGCTGGAGCCAATGAAGTTTGTTTAGCTGAAGTGGCTCGATTTGACTGATTAATTCTTTGCCGAAATACTGATCGAGGGACATCTCTTCCGGCGAGAGTTTTACAAACACCCAGTTCTCCCATTCGGCCAATTGCACCGGAATGAGGCCATTCTTCTCGCGCTCAAAGTCGCAAACGCCAGTAAAATCTGGTGTCCCCTTTAACTCACCGCTAAGCGAATATGTCCAACCGTGATAGGGGCAACGAAGCTGCGGCACAGACCCTTCTGGCTCAGTCATTACGGCAGCTGCATGGTGACGACAAACATTGAAAAAGGCACGTAATACACTGTCGTTACCTCGAACAATTACGAGCGGTTCACCTGCGATATCTGTTGTTACGTATTGCCCCGGGGATTGAACCTGATCTCGGCGAGCGGCGTATTGCCAGGAGTTTGAAAACACAGTTTTGAGTTCGAGATCGTAGAGGTCCTTGTTTGTGTACCAGGAAGACGGGATAGTGAACGCGTGATCAAGCTGGGCGTTGGCATTGTATGTTTCGATTAACTGCTGGATCGAGTTCATTTGCATTGGAGGCGATTCTCCTTGGAGTGCGGTGACCTGGCACCGCTTTGTTACTGTGAGACTCGTCGATCGGGTGATCTCTTTAAGATTACTCTAATTTCACTGCTTCTTAGGTTCGCAACCTATATGTGAGTCTCGCTGTAACAAAGCAGTGCCGAATCACGCACTCCAGAGATGTTCGCGATCTGCATGTCTCACTGTGACAAAGCGGTGCCAGGTCACCGCACTCCAAGGAAGTCCTCAAACTGGAGTTGCGGTCTTTCTCTTCGGATTAAAGAAGGGAGTCTTAACAACAGTCGCCCTAACAGAATGTCTGACCGCTTCGACAGTAATCTCGAATTGCAATCGCGTTCCCGGCTTTGCGTATTCACGTCTCACCGTTGCCAGGGCAATCATCTTCTTTAGCGTTGGTGACCAGGTACTGGTAGTTGCTTTTCCTACCTGTACACCCTCTTTGTAAACAGGAATTGCAACTCTCGAAGCAATGGGTGAGACGGCCGGAGGTAAGCCAACGTCTTCGTACAGACCCTCAACCTGGGGCCAATCAATCTCCAAGCCAACAATCTCGCGAGCATGGCCGCGCTTCTGCTCTGCAATAAGTGCGGATTGGCCGACGAACCGATTCTTATCGAGATTTACCAGACGTCCCAGGCCCATCTCAAACGGTGAATATCTTTGCTCATCGACCAAAGCCTTCTTGCTACTGTTGAAGTCGACATCGATCAACAGCAATCCAGCCTCAACGCGCGCGACGTCGAGAGCCAGCATACCGGCTGCATGGATATCAAAAGCCCTGCCACCGGTCATCAGTGCATCCCAAACCGTTACTGCGTGCTCGGATGGCATCCAGATTTCGTATCCAAGATCACCTGTATAACCGGTGCGTGAGATGTCGACAGGGATGCCAGCGATAGCGGCTGATGTGACTCGAAAATATTTTAGGTTCGTTATATCGCCATCAGTGATCAAGCTTTTCAACAAACGTCCAGATGTTGGACCTTGTAGGGCTAACGCCGAAATACTCTCAGAGATATCCTCAATGTCAACATCCATTCCTGAAGCGTTTTGAGTAAACCAGCGCAAACTTGGATCGGCGGCGGTCCATCGATAAGTATTTTCTTCAAGGCGCGACACTGTGCCATCGTCAATTACTTTGCCGTGTTCATCGCACCATGGCGTATAGACGACCTGGCCCACCGTAACCTTGCGCATGTCGCGAGTGATAATCCGATCCACTAAACGCGTCGCGTCCTTGCCAGTTAGCCGGTATTTGTAGAGTGGAGAAATGTCTATCAACGCCGCAGCGTTTCGAATGGCGTTGTATTCGTGCTCGTGATGTGGTTCGTAAGAACTGACGGCGTAGTAGCCAGACCACTCGCGATAGTTGAGACTTTCACACAGTGCGAAAGTTCGTTCATGAAAAGCTGTTCCAATTGGCATTGAGTGAACCTAAGGAGCGTGTTTGTCAGGGCGAGCGATTATAAGTATGCTAGCAATTCTTCAGCAAGTAGCTTTACCCAATACAACCTATGAATAACAAATTTGATGTCGTCGTAATTGGCGGCGGACACAATGGTCTTGTGAACGCGGCCTATCTTGCTCGCGCTGGCAAGAAAGTCCTCGTACTTGAGCGTCGCCATGTACTTGGTGGCGCTGCAGTTACCGAGGAAGTGTTTCCAGGGTTCAAGTTTTCAGTCTGTTCCTACGTCGTTTCACTGCTGCGCCCGGAGATTATTCGGGAACTGGATCTACCGCGTCACGGTCTCGAGATCCTGCCGCTGGATGGCACATTTACGCCAATGCCGAACGGCGATTATCTCTGGCGCTTAAACGACCACTATCGCACGCGCAGGGAAATCGCGCGTCACTCAAAACTTGATGCTGAAGCTTACGATGAGTACGGCAAGGCGATGATTGAGATGGCTCACTTTGTAAAGCCAATCATGAGTATGACGCCACCCGATCCAACCACTTTGAGTCCGAAAGGTTGGAAGAACCTGGCATTCCTTGGTCGTCGTTTTCAGAAACTCCCGGACGACGATAAGTACAACCAGGTTCAGTTAATGACAATGAGCGCGGTCGATTTTCTGGACCAATGGTTTGAAACGGATGTGCTTAAAGCGACGATGTCGGCGTCGGGAATTATCGGAACGTTTCTGGGTGTGCGCTCGCCTGGAACAGCCTACGTGCTGCTTCACCATTACATGGGAGAGATCGACGGCGCATTTCGTTCGTGGGGATTTGCGCGCGGCGGAACCGGAGCAATTTCCAATGCAATAGGCGATGCTGCTCGCGAAGCCGGAGTTGAGATTCGGACCGAGGCGGCCATTGAAAAGATTCTGTTGAAGAATGGTCGAGCGGTAGGTGTGGTTTTGTCTAATGGTGACGAAATATTTGCTGATGTCGTTTCGTCGAGCGTAGATCCGCGTCTTACGTTTATGAAGATGCTCGGAGAAGAACACTTACCCGACGACTTCTGCACTGATCTTAAGCGTTACAAGTATCGCGGCTCTTCCGGAAAAGTAAATCTGGCGCTCGATGGATTGCCAAACTTCAAAGCAATGCCAGGTCAAGGTGCACACTTACGCGGAGCGATATCGATTTCGCCGGGAGTTGATTACATGGAGCGAGCTTACGACGACGCCAAGTATGGAAGATTTTCGCGCCGGCCGTACATCGACATGGTGATCCCAAGTCTGACTGATCCTTCCGTTGCCCCTCCCGGAAAGCATGTGATGTCCTGCTTTGTTCAATACGCTCCTTACAACTTGAAAGAAGGAACGTGGGACGAGAAGCGCGACGAGTTTGGCGACACCGTTGTCAACACGATTGCCGAGCATGCACCAAACATCAAAGAGCTAATCAGAGATCGGCAGGTTCTGACCCCACTTGATCTCGAACGAGACTTCGGACTCTCTGAAGGAAATATCTTCCAGGGTGAATTAACTCTCGAACAGCTGTTTTTCCTGCGACCTGCTCCTGGTTGGGCCCAATATCGGACTCCAATTAAGAATCTTTACATGTGCGGATCAGCAACTCATCCGGGCGGCGGCATCATGGGAGCACCGGGTCGAAATGCTGCGATGCAAATGTTGAAGGATTTGAAATAGGACTATCTACGACTTCTATGACCTATGACGCAATCATTGTCGGGGCGGGCCATAACGGTTTGGTCACTGCCGGGTATCTCGCTAAAGCGGGATTGAAAACGCTGGTACTCGAGCGGCGTGAAGTGGTTGGCGGTGGTGCAATCACTGACGAGTTTCACCCGGGTTTTCGTTGCTCAACACTCGACCATTCGACTGGCCCGTTCTCAGCTCAAGTCTCCGCCGAGTTGAACCTGGCCCAACACGGGTTGGAACTTATCAAGCCTGATGCGAGGGTTCTGAGTCTGACTACTGACGGCCGGGCATTGTGCATTTATAACGACACCGGAAAGACAGTCGCTGAAATTGAAAAGTTTTCTACGAAAGACGCAAAGAGCTATCCGGAGTTCATCAACAGCTTTTCCAAAATCGGAAGTGTCCTGGCACCCATACTTTCGATGACGCCACCCTCGATCGATCGTCCCACCGCAAACGATGCATGGCAGTTTGGCAAGATCGGTTTAGCTTTTCGGGGGCTTGGAAAAACTGATGAATATCGCTTGTTACGGTGGGGCCCAATGGCGGTTGCCGACCTTGTCGCCGAATGGTTTGAGACAGAACTACTTCGGGCGACAGTTGCGGCGCGAGGAATTTCAGGTTCTTTCGCTGGCCCATGGTCTGCAGGCACCAGCCTTGGATTGATATTACAGGCATCGCTTGATTCTAATCCGATACCGCCGGCTCTATTTGTTAAGGGTGGTATGGGCGCGCTTACAAAGGCCCTTGCAGCAGCAGCTACGGCAGCTGGAGCCGAAATCAAGACGAACTCAGAAGTAACACGGGTAGATACAAATGGTGACTCCAGTGCCAAAGTAATTTTGCAAAATGGCCAGGAGATTGAAGCAAGGGCGGTGGTTTCAAATGCTGATCCGCGGACAACGTTCCTGCGGCTTATTGACCCGATCGATCTAGATCCAAATTTCCTTCTGAAGATGAGAAATTTCCGTGCTCACGGAACTACAGCGAAGATCAATTTGGCCCTTGATGGTCTAACAAAATTCGCTGGTGTTGCTGATGAGAACAAGTTAGCCGGTAGAATTCATATTGGTCCGGAAATCGATTACATCGAACGAGCGTTTGATGCCTCGAAATACGGTGAATTCTCAGCGGAGCCTTATCTCGATATTACAATTCCGTCTCTAAGCGATCCGACGCTTGCGCCACAAGGTAAACATGTGATGTCGATTCACGTGCAATTTGCTCCCTACAAGTTAAGAAACGGCGACTGGAATTCGCGCGGGCAGGAATTTGCCGATACGGTAATCAATCACTTAAATAAGTTCGCTCCCGGATTGAAAGACCTGGTTGTTTCCGGTCAAGTAATCACACCACTTGATCTGGAGCAGACGTATGGTTTGAGTGGTGGTCAAATTCATCACGGCGAGCAAGCGCTCGATCAATTCTTCACGTTTCGTCCATTGATTGGCTGGGCGCAATATCGAACTCCACTCAACAGACTTTATCTGTGTGGCGCGGGAACCCATCCCGGTGGCGGCCTAACGGGCATTCCTGGCGCTAATGCAGCGAGAGAAATTGTAAAGGACTTTAAGTCTAGAAAGGTTTGAAGTTTTCTCTGTGTCTCTGTGTTCTTTACGTCTCTGTGTTGAATCGGTGCCTCGAGATCTTAGAGCTTCGATCTAACACGGAAACACAGAGAACACAGAGACACAGAGAGAAGATACATTCACGTGAAGAGCAGCAACAAAATTTCCCGGAGCTTTGCAAGCGATAACAACGCTGGCGTTCATCCTGAAATGATCGAAGCGATCAAGGCTGCAAATGAAGGTCATGTGATTGCTTACGGCGATGATCCCTTTACCGCGCGCGCCGTAAAAGTTTTTCAAAAACATTTCGGGCGCGATGTCGCCGTGTACTTTGTTTTTGGCGGCACTGGCGCAAATGTGCTGGGCATCTCAGCTGTCACCAGGCCATACCAGGCCGTTATTTGTGCTGAGACCGCGCACATAAACGTTGACGAGTGCGGTGCGCCCGAGAAGTTCAGCGGATGCAAACTGTTGTCGGTTCCAACTCCGGATGGGAAACTTCGTGTTGAACTAATCGAACACTTTCTTCACGG
>JBKPQV010000167.1:0-4952 GCA_046734235.1 Acidobacteriota bacterium | reverse complement strand
GCCGATTTCGACCTCAATGCCGATATAAGCATGCGAGGGATCTATGAACGTGACCCCGCTCTCGATCATCAGACGGCGAATCGTATTGCGACGAAGCAGATTCTCGAATTCAGCCAACTCGGCCCTCGTGTTAACTCCCGATACTTCCCGAGAATCTGAATGCAAGAAGCACGTCACTTTATCGCCGCTGGCCAGGAGGATTTCAGGTACGTCGGTCAGGTAATACTCTCCTTGTTGATTTGCCGGCTTGACTGAGCGAAGAGCTATAAAAAGCTTACGCGTGTCGAAGCAGTAAATGCCCGAATTGATCTCTCTGACTTGACGCTCTTCTTCGGTAGCATCTTTCTGCTCGACAATCCGCACAAATGAATTCTGATCATCGCGAATAACGCGGCCGTAGCCTGTTGGGTTTTCCAGTTTTACCGACAGTATCGAACAGTCGGAATTGGTGGTGAAATGGTGATCGACCAGCTTCTTGAGTGTCTCTGGCCTTATCATTGGCACATCACCAGACAAAAGCACCAGGCATGAATTTGAGTTTTCGAGAAGACCTCGAGCAGATTCAACAGCATCGCCGGTCCCGCGTTGTTGTGCCTGCAGCGCAAAACTTCCTAAATCACCGATTTCATTTCTGACGGCCAGCTCAACTTCTTCTGCCTGGTGACCGACAACTGTAATGATCGACTGTGGTCCAAGGCTTCGCGCAGCCCGGCAGACATGTGCAATCAGAGGCATGCCCCCAAGTTGATGCAGGACTTTGGCGCGATTGGATTTCATCCGCGTACCCAAGCCAGCAGCCATGATTAACACGTCGAGGGGTTTTGCTTCAAAGTTATATTGAGGCAAGAAAATCTCCGTAGGTTGGACTAAACAGGCACGGCCGTTCGTGATACGGCGCGTTCGCGACAAGCCATAACCACCTCAGCAAGTCGTAACGAGTTATGCCTCACCTTCTCTCCTTCGTCGAGCAAATCAGCATGCATGATCTCCGTTGATTGATCCACTGCGTCTTCGATTGGATCGTCGATGCCGATCTGATATGCCTGTTCGGCTGCGTAGAGTGCTGCCTGTTCGTCGCTGATGCGTCGATTATTTACCACTACAAAATCGAACTCAATCTCTGGCGCAAACTTTGTTACCGTTTCCAGGTGCTGCCGAGCGCTGTAGCCGTCTGTCTCGCCGGGTTGGGTCATTAAGTTACTCACAAAGATCTTTGTCGCTCGACTCTCGCCGATTACGCGAGCCACTTGCGACACGAGAAGATTTGGCAGGATGCTTGTAAAGAGGGAACCTGGGCCAACGGTGATCACATCTGCCGCACGGAGAGCTCTCAGTGCTTGCGGTAGCGGTAAGCACTGTTCTGGTTCGAGCATCAGATTGCGAATCGGCGTGCGTGAAGCAGAGATCTGCGTCTCGCCACGGACTAGCGAACCGTCCTCCAATTCAGCAACCAGATGAACATCGCTGATGGTAGCGGGATAAATGTGGCCCTTGCTCGCAAGTACTTCAGATGACAGCCGGACCGCTTCAGTGAAATCTCCCGTAACATCTGTGAGTGCGGCAAGAAACAGGTTTCCGAAACTATGGCCGCCTAGTTCACCATCACCACGAAACCGGTATCTGAAAAGTCGCGAAAGTAAGCTGGAATCCTCTGAGAGCGCCACGATGCAATTTCTAATGTCACCCGGCGGAAGCATTTGCAGCTCATCGCGCAGGCGTCCCGAGCTTCCACCGTCGTCCGACACTGTCACGATGGCTGAGAGGTTCTCGATCCACAAGGTACGGTCCTGTTGGCCGACGAGCTGTTTAAGTCCGGCAAGCAGTGTGGAGAGACCTGTGCCTCCTCCAAGGGCGACGAGTTTTTGACCACCAGAAATCATTGATTGGTCTTTGACAAAGTCTCGCTAGAAACGCTTTGGCGAAATAATACCTTACTGGCAAATGGTTGGCTGGAGCAAAGGTTGATCACAAAAGATCAACTCAGGAGGGATTACTAAAGATAAGCCGATCGAAGTCGGGATCATTCCGAAGCGGATTCAGGTCGTGGTCATGCTGGGCACGCAGCCGAAGATTCGGCTGCAGGTCAAGCGCACGCTGGAGAGACTCCAACGCCAGATCGATCGACCCGAGTCGCGCGCGAGTAGCAGCAAGTCCATAGTGAATATGCGCTGCTTCAGGTTCGCGCTTTAGAGCACGCTCGAACATTTCCTGAGCAGCAACGTATTCGCCGCGGTTCAATTCAATTACGCCACGGTCGTAGAGCGAATCGGCGTCTTTGGGCAGCATGCTTTCCGTACGGAGACGGGACTCAGAAATAGCAAGATATGTTCGAGCACGCGCTGCCACTTCCGAAACCTGCGAATACTTATCGAGCAGGATTCGAAACTGATTACGCGATTCTGCGAATCGTCCTCTAACGAATTCTTTATGCGCGCGTTCAAACGCCACTAGCGCAGCGGATTCATCCTGGGTAGGTTGTCGCGGAGGAGGCGGAGGTGTTGGAGCCGGACGTGGTGCAGGTCTCACCGCCCTTGCTGCTGCCACCTTTTGCGTCGTTTTGACTCTCGAAACGGTTGTGGCTTTTTTCCCAGTAGCTTTTTTGGGGGCTACCTTAGAACTCGCCTTTTTACCTTTGGCCGGTTGTTTGGCCGGAGCCTTCTTTACAGGTTTTGCTTTGCTTGACGCGGCCCGAGTGGTTTTGGAAGCCGCTTTAGAAACCGTTGCCCTTTTTGCCTTTGGTTTTGACGCTGACTTGGCCTTAACGGCGCGCTTCGCGGTCTTCGAGGAGGCCTTTTTAGCCGTCGCTCGCGCGGTGGATCTTCGCAAGCCCTTTGAAAGACTGCTGCTCATTTTGGGTCTAATCTCAAAAGGCTGCTCAGATAGTCTGAGCAGCCGCAGGATCGGCGGGCAGCTTACCATAGGCTACCGTCTAAATCAATAATCACAACCATTTGCGGGCGCTTTAAGCCCTGCGAAAAACCCTTCTTTCAGCTCAAAAGTTTTAAACAGAGAAAACACTTGATGCTATTTGTTTGGCTATGTTAAAGTTCGTCTTGGCTTGAGAAGGCATGGTCCTCTCTGCCAGATCGGCCCCAACCGAAGAAGTAACCTCTTTTAGATTCAAAACTTGCGACCCACGAAGCTGCGTCTCGGGTTCACTCCAACAAGACTTCCCGCCCCGGCCGTCAAAAAAGAGTCGTAACCAATGGCAGATACCCCAATCCTGTTGCGTGAGCAGCAATACCACCAGATAAAGGCAGTCCTGGCGCGCCTGCGCATGGACGCCTCGGCGAAGGTGGTATTCCTGGTAGACAAAGATGGTCAAGAAATCGCCTCGCTCGGTGAGGTGGGGAATCTTGACACAACCAGCCTGGCGTCCCTGGCTGCCGGAAACGTCGCGGCGACTGGCGGGATGGCTCAACTGATCGGCGAGAAAGAGTTCCCGACTCTTTCGCACGAAGGCGAAAAAGAGAGCATACACATCTCCGTAATTGGGCGACTTCTGTTGGTTATCGTTTTTGACGAGAGATCTAGCTTGGGCTTGGTGAAACTACGCAGCAAACAAGTATCGCAACAACTGGCCTCGATGTTTGATGAGATTACCAGCAGCGACTACGACGACCTCGATTCTCCCTTCGCCGGTATTACCGACGAGGATATAGACAGTCTTTTTAGCTAACGGCAATCGATATGACTTTCATCAATTACGCTTCCAGAGAAATTAACTGCAAGATCGTTTATTACGGTCCTGGTTTGTGTGGAAAGACCACCAACCTGCAGTACATTTTCGACTCCACAGCTCCCCAGGCTCGTGGAAAGCTGATCAGCTTGGCCACCGAAACTGATCGCACCCTATTTTTCGATTTCATGCCGCTTGAGCTCGGCACGGTTCGCGGCTTCAAAACTCGTTTTCACCTTTACACAGTTCCTGGCCAGGTTTTCTATGACGCATCTCGTAAGCTTATTTTGAAGGGTGTGGATGGTGTTGTGTTCGTTGCCGACTCACAAGAAGAGCGCATGGACGCGAATATCGAGTCGCTATACAACCTGGAAGAAAATCTGCAGTCGCAAGGCTACGACCTGATGAAGATCCCTTACGTTCTTCAGCTAAATAAGCGTGATCTGCCGACTGTGATCCCAGTTGAGGATTTGGCAGCTGAACTTCAGCGTAAAGGCGAACCTGTGGTCGAAGCAGTTGCTTCGACCGGCGCAGGCGTGTTTGATACTTTGAAGGCTGTTGCGAAGCAGGTCTTAACGGAACTGCGTAAGGGCTAGGTTTATTCGAGGGACTTCAGCATGAGGAGTCCGTCCCCTCCGTTTGAATAATATTTTGGCAGTCGTTGAGTGATTGAATAGCCCAAACTCTCGTAGAGTTTTTGCGCAGGAGTGTTGAGAGCTCTCACTTCCAAACGTACCAGCCGGACGTGTCTTTTTCGAAATCCTTCTTCAACCTGACCCATTAGTCGTTTAGCCAGGTTTCGACGCCGGTGTTCCGGAGCAACACCAACCGTTGTCACGTGACCGGTGTGATCAGGTTCGACGAGCCCGATAACAAAGCCAACCATAACGCCACCTGAAGTTACTGCTCGATATGACACTGCCTCGGGTGCCGTCAACAGGTAATCGAAGGTCTCGCGGCTGTAGGCTTCGCCATCGATAAAGCAGCGCTGATCCAGTCGCCAACATTCGTCCAATTGAGAAATGGTTAGCGGACGAACGTCGTAGCGCATTCCCCACGCCGGAGTAACCGCCTTCGGTTTCTTCTCGTTATCGTAGGGAACGTCTGCCTGCGACCACCACCGAGATCTGAATTTCTTTAGAACTGCCATATCGTTAGTGGGTGGTTGTGATCTTCCTCACCACCCTTAGTTTTTATACCGCCTAGACGATTAACATGCACTCCCCATAACTGTAAAAACGGTAGCGCTCGGCGACGGCGTGGCGGTAGGCAT
>JBKPQV010000166.1:0-10663 GCA_046734235.1 Acidobacteriota bacterium | reverse complement strand
GGCCCAAGCAATACGTCAGTTGGATTAGATGATACCTGCGCTGACCTTTAAGGTACCGCTTGGGCCCACCCGCTACCGCGAGGTGGTACCAACCTTATCCGACCGAGTGCGCCAAGACCAAAGTCGCAGCAATCTGAAATTAATTCACCCTCGCGGACTGAGCTACGACCTCTTCCTCGATGATCGTTAGCCCTTCATCACTCTCCAGCGTACTTAAAATGATCTCTTCGTTGCGGTAAACGAACTCATCACGCGCGGCTAACAATTCGTTCAGGAATCCGTCTCGACGTTCTTCGACAACTGCCGGAGTCCAAGGATCTTCCTGGCCATCAGTAAACACGTACGTCAGATCCTCAACCACTCCCAACAGAAAATCATTGCTGGTTTTGGTGATATTCCGCAGCGTTTCTTTGTATTCGTCCATTCCGGGCAATGCAGGAAACAATCGTTCCATCGTAGCCACTTCATGCCATGCCCAATTCAGTTGGGACGTAACTGCTTTTAGGCCATGAATCCAACCAGTCAGACTGACAACCTGGGTTAAGGCCTCGTAGAATTCTCCAATCTTTGGATCGAGAAAGTCGTAATCTGGATTACAAACATCGCCTCGAATACGACCAGTTCTTACGAGTTCGTCCTTAATTGGTGTTCCGTCGTAAGGCAACATCCGGCAGAAAGTCACCGGCAGGCAGCCATCTGACAGGATGGTACGCAGGAAGTTAATGTTTTCACGAATCGATTCAAAAGTGCTCGATGGATCCAACAACATGAATCCATATTCAAACATCAATCCGATGCTCTTGAGTGTTTCGACCGCCTTGATATTTTGCGCGACTGTGATCTGCTTGTGTAGAGTTTCGAGTCCTTCTTCGCTTCCTGATTCAAGACCCATATAGACGAGATACAACCCAGCATCACGCATGCGGATGAACAGATCACGATCGACCGCGTCGGCACGACAATTCATCTTCCAGATAACTTTGCCGGGTAGCTCGTTGCGATGTAGCTCATCGACGAACTCATTTGCCCAACGGCGCCAGACCTGACCAAATAACGGGAAATCGTCATCCTGGAACAGAAAGATCGTAATTCCCTGCTCCTCGTACAACATGCGCATTTCAAGCACTACTTCGGCGGGCTTGCGAGTGCGCACTATTCGACCGGGCGCAGCACGATAGAACGTATGAATTGAGCAGAATGAACAAGTGCGAGCACACCCACGACTCGCGAGAATCGGCATAATGCTTCGGCCTAATACCATCTCCGGCTCATAGTCGCGATCCGGATACGGCAGTTGGTCGAGATCATCGAGCAAAGCGCGAGCAGTAGTCGTTACAACTTCTTCGCTGTTGCGATATGCAATTCCGTGAATATCCCGCCATTCATTGCCGGAACTTACGGCGTCAACCAATTCAACGAGCGTCATCTCGCCCTCAAATCTGACGACGCTATCGAGTTCGGGCACTAATTCCAGCGTTTGTTCATAGCTCAAACTCGGGAAATGCCCACCCATAGTGAAATGACAGTCAATGCCATTTGCGCGCATGAGGTAGAGCAGCGCAGCATAGCGATCAATAAAGAATTGGAAGATCAAGGAAAACCCAATCAATACCGGATTGATTTCAAGGGCGATCTGCAGGATTTTCACGGGATCCTGTTCGATATCTACAACTCGAACTGTATAACCAAACTTTCGTAGTACCGCGGCAAGATAGCCGAGTCCGAGATTTCCCTGATTCTGAAATCCGATCAGCAGGACCGGACGCGACGTGTTACGGTCGCGTCCGGACTCAACTGCACCTTGAAAGACAGGAAGCTGAGGAAGCTGGCGCATAGAATTCTCCCTGAGAAGTAATAGGCAAACGAATCCCTGATAGAACTAAGATTCGGGTTCTATCAAACAATCTGGAAGGTTTTCTCTACCGTTGTCCTCTGGCGAGAATATCTTTTACCTGTGCTTGAAACTGCTTCTTTGCAGCCTGCAATTCTTTAAGCTGCGCCTTGTTTAGATTCTTAAAGAATGGCGGTGGCGGATCTGAGAACCATTCGGGGTTGAATTTGAGAACTGCAGCTTTGGTAGCAAGTTTTCGAGTTACCCTAGTTACCATTGTTGTCTCCTAAGCAGTGATGTGGAAAGTTTGGCTCCTCGAGGCAGAACCAAGATGGACCATGTGCGGGGGAACAAAAAGCTGAATTAAGCGTGCGAGGCTCGTGAGAATTCAGCACTGTAACGAGACGCGAAGGACGATATTACTGGCCCATTTAAAAGTCAATTGTTTTTTAGATTCGTCAGGCGAGTCGAAGAGCCTAACCACAAAGACACCAAGATACAAAGACACGAACTTCACTGACAATAAGAGATTGTGCCAAATTGTCTTTGTATCTTTGTGTCTTAGTGGCTTTGTGCCTTAGTGGTTAAATTCCTCTGCTAAGCGAAAATTCGATTGCTATTCTTCGCAACATGGCAGCATGCGTGGTGTCGTATGTCGATACATCAGGAATTCGCCACACAGTTGAAGTTGAAGCTCAGAGTCTTTATGAAGCGGCGGTGCTGGCTATCAAAGTGTTTCGTCAACACGATTGCGAACCCCGCGAGGCAAATCGACTGGAGATTGAAGTCCGCAGTTCAGTTGTTCACACCTTAACAATCAGAAAGATTCATGATTGGCTGAATGGAGGAGCGAAAACACCGAAGGAAGCGGTTATTAAGGAGAAGCTGCGTGGTCTACTCTAAAAGCATTATTGGTCATTTTCCATTTGAAAATGACCAATAGATCTTTTCCTAATTAAGTTGCTTCCTGAACCTCCACGCACTCACTCCAACCAGCACTACAGTAAAGACAACCAGCGCCAGGAAGTTTGGATAAAGCACGTCCAATCCAACACCCTTCAACATCACTCCGCGCGCCAACACCGCAAAGTGTTTGACGGGATTGAGATCCGTCAATGGCTGCATCCACTTCGGAATTGCCTCAATCGGGGTCGTTGCACCCGATAACATCGACAATGGCGGATTGACGAAAAAGCTCATCAACTGCGCTTGCTGCTGGGAACGTGTAAACGTCGCGATGATCGTTCCAATGCCAATCCCGGAAAGAATACAGAGCATTCCTGAAAAATAGAGCAGCAACATGCTTCCTCTAACTGGAACTCCAAACACCAATCCGCCAACGAAAATCGATAATCCGATCGTCAATGAAAGTATCAAGAAGATTGGCGACATTTTGGCCAAAATGATCTCGGCGCTCCCGGCAGGCGTCATTAACAACTGTTCAACTGTTCCAACTTCCTTCTCCTTAACCATCGATGACGACGCGACAGCAGCCCCGAGCATGACTAGCAACATGCCAATCATTCCAGTAACGATGAACCAGGAGTTTTCGAGCCCAGGGTTGTAGAACAATGATACACGGGACCTTACTCGAGTTGGTTCCACACTCGACCGAGACAAGGCCATCTTTTCGTTTAGTGATGAAATAACGCGCGAAGCATAGCCGCCAGCGATGTTTGCAGTGTTGGAATCGACGCTATCAACGAGAAACTGGATCTCGGCTGTTTCACCACGAGTTCGCTTAGTCGCAAAGTCAGATGGAATGACGATTCCCGCGTTCAGATTGCCGTTACTCAAAGCCTGTCCCAGTTCCGCAGGCGATTTGTAATAACCTGAGGCCACAAATGAGCGACTCTCCTTGAACGCGGAAATCAATTCACGACTCTCGGCTGTGCGACTCTCATCCACAATTCCCAAACGCAAGTCAGTCACTTCAGGATTCATCGCAAAGCCGAGCAGTACGAGATTGAGCGTAGGCGGCAACAACATCATTGCCACAAGGCGTTTATTGCGACGGAGCTCGTTCAGCTCTTTTATGAATAGTGGCCAAAAACGCCAATTGATGAATTTTTGAAACATATGAACCTCTTATGTCTGTTAATTTTCGATGTGATTTCAGATTTCAGATTTCAGATTTCAGATTGTTCCGCGATCTGGTCTAGGTTAGCCGCGATTTTGCGCAGATCGAACAATCAACAATCTGAAATCTGAAATCTGAATACCTTAGGCTTCGATCTGCATCTTCCTCAGGCTCCACCATGCTTTGAATACAAATGCACTGCTTAGAATTCCCAGTGCCACTGGCACATGCCAGGTTGCCGCCCAACCTCCACCACGTACAAACACATCTCGACACACTTCGACGAAGTAGCGTGCCGGCACAAGTGCCGATATCCAACGTAACCACGATGGAATGTTTGAAATCGGATAAACGAAACCCGATAACAGAAACGACAGCAGGAAACAGACATTCTGCACCGCCTGAATGGCCGCGGCCTGGTTTGGAATTGAAGCGCCGGCCATTGCTCCGAACGCTACACAACAAAAGAGATACAAAAACGAACTGATAAGAAACGGCAACGGATCCCCTTTGAACCAAATGCCAAAGAAAGGAATTGCCAAAGCAAGCGTCAAAACCCATTCTGCAACGGCAACCAACATGTAGGCGATGATCTTCCCCAACAAGTATTCATGCGCCTTAATGCTGGCTACGTAAACCTGCAAAATCGTCTTCTGTTCGCCCTCGCGCGACATCGCTAGTGCGACTAATAGTGGTGGAAATAGGGCGAGGCCGACCGCAAACACAGCTGGTCCAATGTACTGGTCGGAATCATTGCCAGGGTTAAACCAGAAACGCATTTTGGGTTTTATCGCCGGTGCAGCAGTGGCGGACATTTGTTGATTGAACGACTGCGTCAATTGGGCAGCGTTACCACGCATCACGTTTGCCGTATTCGCATCACTGCCATCAATCAACCACTGCACTTCAACCGACTGACCACGTTGAAGGTCACGTTCGAATTTGGCGGGGATGACGATCGCTGCACGCGCTTTTGCGTGATCAAGTGCACTTTCCGGCGCTTCGTTCAGCCCCAGGTCAACCACTCGAAACGTCAGCGACGACTTGATCGTGTCGTAATAGCGACGTGAAGTTGCGGTCTGATCCCAATCTTGCACGACTACCGGCAAGTCAGTCACCGTCAGCGAAACTGCGCAACCTAGTAACAACATCGTTATCAGCGGCAGCACCAGCGCGAGCGTAACTGTCAGCTTGTCGCGTGAAAACTGCGTCAACTCTTTTCGTATTTGGGCAAGGATGCGTTTCATAATCGTTCCTGTCTTTAGGTCTTTGGCCTTTGGTCTTTGGTCTTCGGTGTTTTCCGTGATCAATCAAAGGCCCAAGACCTAAGTCCAAAGGCCAAAGACCCTTAGTCATTTCTTCCTGTTCAATGCCTGTTGTTTCTCCACAATGCTGATGAAGATATCTTCCAGGGAATATGGCGTCTCATAGGCGCGCAAAACATTTATCTGCAAGGCGTTTAACTCTTTCGTCAGCTGCTGAATCTCGGTTCCCGGATCAGCGTCAACAACGACGTGCAGTCGATCACCAAACAACGACACCCGCCACCGATCTCGGGTCTGCTTCAAATAGTCGGCTGCATCTTGAGGATGGTCAGTTATCAGTTCGAGCAAGTGACCACCTTGCGCAGCCTTAACTCCCGAAGGCGTTCCCTCCGCAACCAATTCGCCAGCAACCATGAAACCAAGTCGATTACACTGCTCGGCTTCCTCGAGATAGTGGGTGGTAACAAGTACGGCAACCCCCCGATCGGCAAAGCCATTGATCATTTTCCAGAAAGCTCGTCGAGCGAGCGGGTCAACTCCTGATGTGGGTTCATCGAGGAACAACACACTTGGTTCGTGCATGACCGCAGCGCCAAATGCGACTCGCTGTTTCCAACCACCAGGCAAACTGCCAGTCATCAGATCGCCTTTACCTTCCAGCCCCGAGATCTCCAGGACCCATTTCTTTTTCTCTTCACGCTCGGCGCGGGGAACCTGGTAGACACCAGCAAAGAAATTCAAGTTCTCTTCGATCGTTAAGTCGTCGTATAACGAAAACTTCTGCGACATGTAGCCAATTCGCTGCCGCACAAAACTCGATCGCAAGCTGCCTCGCTCGCCCGCCAGTTCCATTTTTCCGCTAGAGGCAGCAATTAACCCGCAAAGAATTTTGATCGTCGTTGTCTTTCCTGCACCATTGGCACCCAGAAGTCCGTAAATTTCACCGTACTTCACTTCAATATTGATGTTCTTCACGGCATGAAAACTGCCGAAACGTTTATTCAGCTCATGTGCTCCGATTGCGATTGCGCCTTCGGGACGTTCGCGAAACTGACGCCGAACTGGAAATGGAGTCGTCTTTAAGTCACCGCCAAACTCACGAAGTTTTGCGACGAATGCGTTTTCCAAAGTTGGAGAGCCGCTTTTGAAATCCTTAACTGCTACGCCAGCTTCCGTAAGCGCCTTACGCGTTGTGTCTTCACCCTGCTGAAGATCTGCCACCATCAAGTCAAGGCGATCGCCAAAGCGTTGCACGTCTTTGATCGTCGGAATCGCGTAAAGAACATCTTCGGCCTTGCCTAACTGACTAAGTTCCGCTGCCCGAACTTCAAGACGCCGCAATCCAAGCTGCTCGCGAATCTCAGCTGGTGTTCCGGTTTCATGAATCTCACCGTCATACATCAGTGAAACTCGATGACAACGTTCCGCCTCGTCCAAATAAGGTGTCGCGACAACCATCGTCATGCCATCGTTAGCGAGTCCGGCCAGCGTGTCCCAAAATTCACGTCGCGAAACCGGATCAACACCAGTCGTCGGTTCATCCAGGAGCAGGATTCTTGGTTCCGCTATTAGCGCACAAGCGAGCGCCAACTTCTGTTTCATTCCACCGCTCAAACTTCCTGCGAGGCGGTCCAGGAACCGTTCCATGCCAAACATCTCGAGGTAGTGTGCGCCACGCTCTTTGATTTGCTGGTTTGTAAGCAGCCGGAGTTGGCCCACATATTGAAGATTCTCAGCAACACTCAGGTCTTGATAGAGACTGAATGTTTGCGTCAGATAACCTACAAACGGTCGTGCATCGACTGCGGGCTTGCCATACATTTCGGCAACACCCGACGTTTGTTCCATCACGCCACCCAGTATCTGGAATACTGACGTTTTGCCTGCGCCATCTGGTCCAATGAAGCCGAAGATTTCCCCGGCAGCGATGTCAAGGTCGATTCCTTTCACGGCTTGAAAATCTCCGTAAGCTTTCACGAGTCCACGAACCTTAATTGCAGACTCAACTTTGGTATCGACCTCCAGAACCTGCGTGGCATCGAAGCCTGGTGGCATCGGCTGACTCGTCATTGAACTCTGAACTGCGCTCATGTCTTTTCCTCTCACTTCAATCTGAAATCTGAACTCTTCAATCTGAAATCTACTCAGTTACAACTTCTCCATCTGCCGGCATGCCCGGCTTTGCGTATCCGCTGGCGCCCTTTAGCATTAGCTTCACACCAACCACTTGCTTCATGCGATCGTCTTTGAAGTAGGTGTTCTCAGGTGTAAACGATGCTTCCGGATCAATCCGCGACACTACAGCTTCAAGTGCGTGCGTTGGAGCTGAATCGAGATACACTCTCGCAGTCTGACCAGCACGAACTCGACCAATTTCTCCTTCGGGAATGAAGCCACGTAAATAAACAGCATTCAGATTCACCAGAGTAATGAGCGGCGTTCCTGCAGCTACAACTTCACCCGGCTCTGCAGAACGAGTTGCAACCGTTCCGTCAATCGGAGCCAGGATTTGTAGATCAGCTCTGTCAGCTTGCACTTCTTTCAACTTTGCCTTCGCCATCTCTTCTTCATACTGTGCAGCACTGATTTCCGATTGCGCCTGAATAATCTGCTGACGAATGGCGGTGGCCTGCGAGGTTCTCATGGCCGCGTTCGACAAATTCGCTTTGGCCATCATCAATGAACCCTTAGCCACATCGACCTGGCGCTTTGCTGCTCTTACTGCTGCAGCATGTGCGTCGGCGGTGGAACGTGCCTGACGACCTGTTCGTTCCGGCACATCCCCATCGCTGGCAAGCGTCGTATATCGCTCTTCGTCGTAGCGAGCCTGGTTGTAATCAGCTTCCGCCTTTGCAAGTTCCGCCTCTGCTTGTGCGACCTGAGCTTCGGCCTGGCTCACGCGTCCCTGGGCATCAACCTTCGCCTGATCGACACCGATCGTGCTCTCTTCCAGTTGCGCTGAAAGCACTGCAATTTGTTGTTGGGCACTGCTTACCCGCGCTTCGGCTTGCCGGACTCTGGACTGCTCCTGTTCTTCACGAGCATTCACCTGGTCATCGTCGATTACGGCGATTACCTGGCCGACTTTGACGGAGTCGCCTTCACGTACCTGAATTTCTCTGATCCGGCCGGCAATCTTGGTTGAGACTGTTGCGTCGTCCCCTTCAATTCGACCGCTGACCTTGATCAGGTTCTTTGGACCAGCTGGCTTCCGAATAACGAAGTACCAAATTGCGCCACCGGCCAGGGTAACGGTTACTAATGCAATGATGATCTTCTTAAGCTTTCCAGAATTACTTTTGTTCACTTTTGCGTCTGACATACGAATCTCCTTCTTAACCTTTAAATCGTTTGTGTTGGTGACCAACGAGGGTAAGTCCAACAAAATTAGCGCTCACCAGTTCCGTATTGATTGGTTGACTGTTCCAGTCGTAGGCCGTCGGTGATCACAGCAACGTTTCGATACCTAAATGTATTGCCCATAGCGCGCTGCAAATCAGCGATTGACTTATTGAGGTCCGTTTGAGTCTGCAACTCGCGACCACGAGCAGTCACTAAGTCCGTTTGCCGCTGCAACACGAGATAAAGAGTCGACATACCCGCTTTGAATTTGCGCTGCTCACTCGTGTACTGCTGGTCGGCTAATTCGCGAGATGCTGCAGCCGCTGCAAGTCGGGCTTCGGCTGAACGAACCGACTGCATCGAGTTGCGAACGTCAGCCACTATGAGCTGCTCGGCTTGGGCTCGTCGGGTTTCAAGCTGTCGAGCTTCTGCCTGCGAATGGGCCAGCTCGGCCTTAGCAGTTCTGTTTTTCAAGGGAAGTTCAATCCGCACACCGATTCGGAACGATGGATTGTTCTGGCTCCACATGTTCACGAGCGATTGACCATAACCACCTTGCATATTCGAAGGCACCGAATTGGTTATCGAAGTCATTTGCGCCGGTGGCAAGCCGGCGATGTTAGACAATTCAGCAACTCTCTTCTGCAGCGCTGTTATGTCCGTGAAAATCGGGTTTACAGAATCTGACACCGTTCCGGCATACCCATTTGTGCTATAGCTGGCTTCCAGATCGACGCGTGGTTTAACTTGATCCCGGTAGAACTTCTGATTGATCTGGTTGATGTCGGCATTTGTTCGCAGCTCTGCGAGTTCAAAGCGATTCTCCATCGCTGTGCTTACCGCATCGGCAAGAGCCATCCGTGGGGCTTCCAGGTTTACTGGAGTGACTGGCAATAGAGCTCTCGTCCAAAGCTCAGCGTTGCGATCTGGAAGCATCAACGTCTTAAGCTGGTTTTCAGACTTAGTCACATTCTCCTGAGCCGAGTAAACGTTTTGCTCGAAGTTCTTTACCTGGGCTTCTGCCTCAACCACATCGATTGGAGCCAGCACGCCCTGGGCAACCTGTCTCTTGTTTGTTTCAACTTGAGCTCGACTCTGCTTCACGGCTTCGACTTGCACTTGTAAATTTTTTAGTGCGTTGACGAGTTCCCAATAAGCTTGTTCTACGTTGGTAATGATCTCAGTTGCCTTCTGACGAAATTGCACATCAGTAAGCGTCAGGTTCTTCTTCGCAATCTCGATTCGTCGACGATTGTCATCAGTACGCAAACCACGCATGAGCGGTTGTGTGTAGCTAAATGTAAGCTTCGACGAAACTGCAGGGTTTAGAGAGTTGAAGAAGTTGTTACTTGAATAGCGTGTGGAAGACATGTCTACTTGATAAGACCCACCGTACTTCGGCGTAAGACCGGTCAAACCGATCTGACCGGTCGTATTGTTAACTTTCAAAGAACCGCTGTTGTTTCCCCCCAGGAAGGAAGCAACTGGCAATGACGTACGTTCGAAATAGCTCTCCGAAAATATTTTTGGATCGTAGGCACCACGCGAGGCTGTGAGATCATGTTCAGCCATCTCCACGCCAATACGTGATGCGCGGATATCGTTGTTGCTCTCGAGAGCGAAGCGGATCGCTTCATTCAAGGTCAGCGGCTGAGCGTCGCCATCATTAACACCAACTCGCTCGACTGTCGGCAACGGTTTTTCAGGCGCCACATAATCCGGTGCGATCATTGGCAGTCGTTTCGGCAACACTGGCCGATCCGCTGTTGAAACCACTTCCGGCGTCAGTGACTTCTCGGCTGCGCTGGTTTGTGCGTAGGTCGTCCAGGTCATACCGCCTATAAAAACTACGACGAGAAAGATGTAGTGGAGTTGCGGGAACATCGATTCCCAATCACTACTCCAATTAGTCGCAAGCTTTTGTTTTTGTCTTCGAGCAAATGCGCGCATTCTGGTGCGACACATTTCGACTCTCGCCTGCAACCTGTTATTCAATTTTGAAGACATTCTGCGTGACATGATTGCTCCTTTAAGCTGGGTTCTGCGCCCTCTACTGGCCTGCGTTCTCCGCGGCTTCAATCAGACGTTGAATGAAAAAATGAAGACCGAGTAAGTGAACTCCCTGGTTCTTGAGCCGGCACAAAA
>JBKPQV010000165.1:0-5829 GCA_046734235.1 Acidobacteriota bacterium | reverse complement strand
GGACAAGTTTCGAAGGTAGAGACTGTTTCCGACTAAGGTGATAATTCCTTTGCGAGCAAACTCACTAAACAGGCGCGAAATAGTTTCACGCGACGTGCAAATCATTTGGGCAATTTCTTCCTGTGTGAAGGTGAGGACCACTCGTACTCCCTTGGGATCCGGTGCCCCGAGATCATCGGCCCACTTGAGTAGTAAACTAGCCAACTTTTCCTGTGCGGTTTCTGACAAGAGATTTCGACGCGTTGAGTCAATCATTTCTGAAACGTGCCGACTGAAAATACGCAAAACAAAGTCTCGCATTTCTTCATTGGCGGAATACATCGAAATGAATTCAGCGCGCGGAATGAATATCGTTCGACACTGATCGAGACACTCCGCTGTTGCCTCGTAGGGTCTACCTGTTAAGCCTGAGTTCACACCCAGCAGGTCGCCGATTCCTGCTATTCGAAGAATCAAGATCTTTCCGTGCGGCGAACAGATCCAAACCTTCGCGCTTCCAGACATTACCAAGTAAACGCCTTTAGACAGCTGACCTTCGGAAAAAAGGATCGTTCCCTTTGAATGAATGCCACTTAGGCGTTGGTTAATGTAGCCCGGAAGCTCCGGCGTAGATGTCTGGGGAGACTTGTGAGCGGTTCGCTCCTGGTGTGCATCAAGCCGTGAAGCGTTTATCATTGTTCGCCTTTCTTTGCCTTTCTGCTGAGCTATTGTCTCCTCGATTCGAGTTCAGATATTCGGGCTCGAAGCCAGTCTCTTACTAACCGCTCAACCTTTTGCTGATCTTCAGACTGGTCCAACTCCTCAACCGTGGCCCCACTCTCATTCATTTGAATGTGATGACACGGTATTGATTCCGACTGATGTTCAGGCTCAACGAAGTCGATTAAAGCGCACTCACTGCAAGGATGTGGGCGATCTGGAGCGGCATAGTTCAGACAACTTAGTGAGTCTTGGAAGATTGACTTAGGCAGCCAGGGAGTACGTACAGAACGGCCGTATCCACCTTGTTCGATGAATTCGAGTTCCTCCTGAAGAAGCTCGAGCTTGTCGCGTGGGTCGGTTGTCATGGTGTCCTCCTTTTCAAAACAGCTGATCCTGGTTCAAAAAACAAAATGGCAATGATCATGCCGAAGCAGAACTAGCGCTTAGTATGTGATTTCTGTTGGCCCAGGCTATGTCGATGGGGAATTTTCCTCAAGATCCGAAACGACTGTCGGAGGTTTACGCAATGGCGTGGGTGATGTTTGGTCTTAAGGAGGGTTGCGAAGAGTCAGACACCACCGGCTTTACGCCGTGTGGTGTTTCAATTTCACTGCTAAGAAACGGTGTGGTAAATAGTCAGAGACCGCCGGCTTTACGCCGTGTGGCGTTTCAATTTTACTGCTAAGAACGCTGTGGTAAATAGTCAGACACCACCGGCTTTACGCCCGGGTGGTATTTCAATTCACTGCTAAGAACGGTGTGGTAAATAGTCAGACACCACCGGCTTTACGCCGGGTGGTGTTTCAACTTCACTGCTAAGAACGGTGTGGAAATAGTCAGACACCACCGGCTTTACGCCGGGTGGTGTTTCAACTTCACTGCTGGCTAACCGAGACCTAATTTCGCTGATTCCCTTGATGATGAATCCTTCACCTGTTACTAGACTGAATACTGAAACTTTGCAGATTTCAATGTTCTTGAAAAGCAAAATATCTTTGGTCAATCTTGAAGTTAGCCAGCAGTGAAGTTGAAGCACCACGCGGCGTAAAGCCGGTGGTGTCTCGGTGATTGTCCGGAGGGTTCTAGCAGTGAAGTTGAAGCACCACGCGGCGTAAAGCCGGTGGTATCTCGCTGATTGTCCGAAGGGTTCTAGCCGTGAAGTTGAAGCACCACGCGGCGTAAAGCCGGTGGTGTCTCGGTGATTGTCCGGAGGGTTCTAGCCGTGAAGTTGAAGCACCACGCGGCGTAAAGCCGGTGGTATCTCGCTGATTGTCCGAAGGGTTCTAGCAGTAAAGTTAAAGCACCACGCGGCGTTAAGCCGGTGATGTCTCGCTGATTGTCCGAAGGGTTCTAGCCGTAAAGTTAAAGCACCACGCGGCGTTAAGCCGGTGATGTCTCGCTGATTGTCCGAAGGGTTCTAGCAGTGAAGTTGAAGCACCACGCGGCGTAAAGCCGGTGGTGTCTCGCTGATGTCCGGAGGGTTCTAGCAGTGAAGTTGAAACACCACGCGGCGTAAAGCCGGTGGTGTCTCGGTGATTGTCCGGAGGGTTCTAGCAGTGAAGTTAAAGCACCACGCGGCGTTAAGCCGGTGATGTCTCGCTGATTGTCCGGAGGGTTCTAGCAGTGAAGTTGAAGCACCACGCGGCGTAAAGCCGGTGGTATCTCGCTGATTGTCCGAAGGGTTCTAGCAGTAAAGTTAAAGCACCACGCGGCGTTAAGCCGGTGGTGTCTCGCTGATTGTCCGAAGGGTTCTAGCAGTGAAGTTGAAACTCCACGCGGCGTAACGCCGGTGGTGTCTAACTTTCATGAAAAACCTATTGAGCGGTAGCTTGTGTGAGCTTGTGGGTGATAGGAGTTGACAGGTGTTGCTGGAACAAATGCGCGGATGCTGCCAGGAAATCAAAAGAGGTAATAATTCCGACCAACTGCGAATCATCGACGACTGGAATGCATCCGATTCCATGGCTGCGCATAATCTCTATTGCTTCCAGCGATGAGGTATCAGAAGTGACCGTAACTGGGTTTGTTAGCATTATTTCTGAAACCGTAATCTGTTTTGCTTCCCGGGGCTGCGCGGTCAAGAGTCTTAAGAGCATTCTGTGAGTTACAAGGCCCACCAAGTGTCCTTCAGTATCCTCCACTGGAACGTGGCGAATATGGCGCCAATCCATGACACTCGCTGCCAAATCGATCAAGTCATCCGGATGCACCGTAAAAAGGTCAGTAGTCATAAACTGCGATACAGTGCGGTATCCATGTTCCCAGTCATCAGCGGCAACGACCTTAGGCTCCTGCCACAAATGCACAGGGTTATTTTCTCTCTGGCAATTCAGCATTGCCGCAGTGAGCCGGCGCTGCCTGACACTCTTCGGCACGATGTCACTCATTGCCTCGAATGATTTTCTAATCCAACGGGCACCTGTCTGGCGGCTGCGCGTTCGTTCTTCGACGATCCCCAGATACTTGTCGACGTCATGGCTATCAATTTGAGAACTGGTTAATCCCTGGCGAGCCAACGGCAAGAGATGCTCGAGAATGAGTGAGGTAGCACTCTGGCTTTGTCCATCAACCCAATTGAAATGGGCATCAAGTCCATGGCGAGCTGCACGGAAGAAGTTTGACTTGGCGTCGTCGAATTGCATCCGGCCGGAAATGCTTCCGTACTCTTCCGGGAGAGCCACCATTAAACCAATGAAGAACGCAGCATTTGCTATTTCATCAGCGATAGTTGGACCAGCAGGTAGAACTCGATTCTCGATTCTCAGGTGAGGCACTCCATTCATTACTCCATAGCAAGCACGGTTCCAGCGCCAAACAGTGCCATTATGCAGACGTAAGGCTGACAGTTTTGGGGTCTCACCCCGCGCTAGTACCTGAAATGGATTCTCATCGGGCTTGGCACACATGATGGAGCGAAAGCGTGCAATTTGATCATGAAATAACTCTATTACCGAGTCGCGAAGCCATTGATCCCCAAAGCTAACCCTGGTTGGTTGACTGCGCGCCAACTGCTGGCGGGACCTTCCATCCGTGGAATGTTGAAAAAGTGCGACCCGAGTTTCTTGCCAAAGACGATGCCCGAACAAAATTGGCGAGTTCACTGCCATAGCAAGCAGTGGCGCTGTTATAGCCTGTGCCACGTTGTAGTGATTGACGAAATCCCTGGGGCCGCTTTGAAAATGGACCTGAAAACTGGTGTTACACGACTCCATCATTATGTTGTCGTGTGTTAAGTAAAGTTCATCGAGGCCTTTTATATGAATGTTGAGGGGGCCACCCCGCATTCCGATTACGCCCTCGTCCAACGCTCGATAACGGGGATTCGGGGACAGATTTGCAAGCGTAAGATCTGATTTTTGAAGAGTGGGCAGTATTCCAGAGAGTAGAACGTCAGCTTCAAAAAGGTTTGCGGTACGTCTTGTCTTCTCTATAAGTTCCCGTAACTCCTCTTCCAGCATGTGCAGGCAATTGCCTTCCAGCAACAATGGGCTGAGGTTCGCCTCCAAATTGAAACGGGCAATTTCTGTGGTAAGGCGATCGTCATTTGCAGCGCTTAAAACCTCAGTAGAAATCGGGGCAGGTCGCATCTCCTCATCGATCAAAAACATTTCTTGTTCAGCGCCGATACGTCTCACGCCGTCTTCAACTCGCCCGTCTTCCAGCATGAAAGCAAGCGCCCGCAGATCCTCCAGTAATGCCTTCATGAAGGCCTGTGAGCTGTGTTGGTCAATTTGTTGTTCGACGTTGTGAGCTCCCATAAACGAATCCTTGGGCCGTCACTGAGCAAATACGGGGCCAATTGGCCGTGGTGAGGTGCAAATACAAAAGGCGCAATGCCAGTGAAAAGCATTGCGCGATTTTTCTCAGGATTAATTTGTGGTTTGGGTTATATCTCGCAAGATTGGCTGAGTTTAGTTTACAGCCTCACTCAGTAGGTGCGGATATTGTGGTTCGGCGTTGGTCCTTGGATCAGAAGCCAGTCTGCGTCTCCGCGTTAAAGGTCGGCCAAGCACGTTTCAACGCAGAGGCGCAGAGAACGCCGAGACGCAGAGAAGAAGTTTCATTTGGTCGTCTGCTTCTCGTCAGATAAGGAGGAATGCTTGGTGGTTAAATCTTTAAATTCAACCTTCAAAAACTTTCTTCAATTCGCCTCACGGACAAACTTGTTGTATGCGTTTTCGTTCTCTTCGACGGAGCTTTGGTTAGAGAGAATCATCAGACGATAGCGAAAGGTTACCGATTGTTTAGGTTCAAGGGCGAAGTTGAGTTTTTCTTTGCCGTTACTGAAGACTTCCTGACCCAGAGGATTTGCCGCAAATAATCCATAACCGCGTGCATGCCAGTAAGTAGGAAACCCGACGTTCGAAGGGTGATCAAAAATCACCAGCGTTATAGGTTCTTGATTTACTTTTCCCGATAGTGTCGTCCAACGCGCACGAGTTCCCCATACCGCGTCACCGGTCTTTCCTTCGCTGCTCTGATACAAACCACTCACACCAGTATTGTCCATTACCTTCACTTCAGTCGGCTTTCCGGATGAGTCCGTAAACACGAGTGGTTCATTGGAAGGCTGTTCCAGCTCACGTCTAACGCGGAGCCCAATCAATCCTTCCTTGTTGTCCTGAAAAGTAACCCGGCTGTTCAGCGCGGTTAACTTCGAAATGCGATCGACCATTCGCTCACTTGAACCAGCATAAAAGATATAGGTGGTCGTTTCGTGCAGAATGGGTTGACCATCCGGCATTACCCAATCCATCTCCACGACAAGTTCACCCCGGTCTTTCCCACCAGTAGTCTTTACAATCCCGCGATGAACTACGGTTCCCATTTTCTTTTGCTGTTCGGCTGGCAACGCGACTGAGTTGTTCCAGAAGTCGACTCCATTGACGTTGCCGTAATTGAACCAGAGACCAATGTGATGTGGATGATCGACACGCTCACCGGGTCGAGGTTCCAGCGGGAAACCGCGAGTGACAAGGGTTCCCTTTGCTGTTCGGAGAGGAAACAGCACTGGTACTTTCAACTTGTTGGACCACAAGTACGAGGTAAATGGCTGTCCATCAATGATGACATCAACGCGTTGTGATGTTTCATTCTTTACGAGCTTAACGCCTCGCTCTTGTGCCA
>JBKPQV010000164.1:0-11361 GCA_046734235.1 Acidobacteriota bacterium | reverse complement strand
GATGAGTAAACCTTCACCTTCAATAAACCGAAACGAGATGTTCGACAGATGAGGCAACCTCGCTGCTCGATCTCCATTCATGACAACATCGTCTATTTGACGCATTACTTCCGCCTCAAACCGATCGCGTAAGCGCTGAGCATGTGAGGATCGTTGTTCCAGTTCTTCGCGTGCAATTCGCGCCGCCTCACCAAACGCAACAATGGCCGGCACGTTTTCAGTGCCAGCGCGGCGTTCACGCTCCTGGTGCCCACCTACATTTTGACCCGTAAGGCGCACACCACGCCGGACATAAACCGCACCGATTCCTTTCGGTGCATAAAGTTTGTGAGCTGAAAGTGAGAGCAAATCGCAACCAAGTTCTTCTACTTTGATAGGAATTCTCCCGGCAGCTTGAACCGCATCAGTGTGCAACCAGATATTGCTGTGACCAGTTGCGCGATGCTCTCTAATAAGGCCGGCAATCTCCCGGATTGGCTGGATCGTACCAATCTCATTATTTGCCATCATCACGCTGACAAGCACCGTATCCGGCCGAAGTGCTGCACGCACGTCGTCGACGCGAACGATGCCATTCTCGTAAGCCGGCAGACGCGTAACTTGCCAACCTCGTTTTTCAAGAGCATCGCAAACACCGCGGACGGAAGGATGCTCGATTTGAGAGGTAATGATATGGCGGCCCTGATCGTGAGTTAGTTCCGCGAGACCTCGAATCGCCAGGTTGTTGGCTTCAGTGCCCCCTGAAACGAAGACTATCTCGTTCTGCTTTGCGCCGATAAGCAAGGCTACCTCGCGCCGGGCCCGGTCAACGGCGGCGCGAGCCTGTTGGCCAAAAGTGTGTACGCTCGAAGCATTACCAAAAGTCTCAGACAGGCTCCGCACCATTACCGACACAACGCGTTCGTCAATCGGCGTAGTTGCGCTATGGTCCAGATAAACCTGCCTTTTCGCTCGAAAAATCATTTGTTTAATAGTGCAAACCCACGGTCAAATATTGCATCTGAGTGGCAGTTCTGTGGCCTTCGACCGGTGTTCTGAGTCTAGGTTTAGCACTAAATACCGTCAAGCAGATACTGATTGAAGGCTAAGCAAACGAATGTTAGCATTCACCCGCTACGAGGTTGGCTCTCCCAAGACCTATGACCTCTTTACCGCGAGGTCGTTTTCCTTGGAAGGACAATAAACATGAATTACTTAAAGATCGCCCTAGTTGTCTTACTGGCTGTCGGGTTGACCGGGGTGGCGAGCGTTGGAAGTACGACAGTTTCTGCCCAGGGCTCAACTGCTCTTGAGCGAGGCTACCGAACTGGTTATTCAGACGGTTACAGCGCGGGTATTGAAGATGCCGGCAAGAAGGCTCCTCGCGACTATCAGACGAAGCAGGAATACCAAAAAGCCGATCGCTCCTTCAACGCGGTTTGGGGGCCGGTCGAAGATTATCGCGATGGCTACCAGCAAGGATTCGAACTAGGCTACACAGGCGGCTACGACCAGAAACAGTTTGATTCGACAATTCCAAGTGGCTTACATCGACGGCAGAGGGCAGGAAATCCCCAGGATTCCCAGGCGCCGGTTTTATCGACCCCGGACGCCCCTCGACCGCAGGATACCGTCGAAAGCAATGGTAATGTCGCGTCCAATACTACTGCCTCTGCTGCCGGCACTCTCGCAATCCCTCGCGACACCGTCTTATCGCTGGAGTTAATGACGCCTTTATCAACTGATGCGACGCAACGTAACGATCCGTTCCAGGCTCGTGTTTTGCAGCCGGCCGAATTTGCAAACTTCATAGTTGAAGGTAGGGTTACTCAGGTCAAGCGCCCGGGCAAGATGAAAGGTGTCGCCGAACTGCAGCTTTCGTTCGATCGAATCCGGTCGTCCGATAATCGTGTCACCGATTTACATGCGGTGCTGGTCGAAGTCATTCCGTTTCGATCAGGAGGCGAGACAGACATTGATTCTGAAGGAGCCATTCGCGGACGAGATTCAACCAAGGACGACGCCGCAAAAATCGGCGGAGCATCTGGAATTGGCGCGATCATCGGAGTGATTGCCGGCGGCGGTAAAGGAGCTGCTATTGGTGCAATTATTGGCGCCGGAGCGGGAACTGCCGGAGTGATGACGCAAAAGGGACATGATCTTCGTCTAGAACAAGGGCAACAATTGAAGATTAGGACCTCGACTGATACGAGCGTCTTGTGAAGAAGAGAAAGGTCAGTAGCCCGACTTTGCAGACGGGCCCCGCATCAAGTAACTCGGTCCTCTTTAAGCGACGGGCTACTGCACCTATTACGTTAATTACAGACTTCGGATCAGCAGATTATTTTGTTGGCTCAGTAAAGGGCGTTATCCTCGACGCCAATCCTTCCGTAAACATTGTTGACATAACTCACGAGATTCCACCGCAGGACATTCAGAGCGCTGCATTCACACTACTGGCCAGTTATCATTCGTTCGCACCCGGAACGATTCACGTTGCTATAGTGGATCCGGGCGTCGGTTCGAGTAGACGTCCAGTAATTGTATTGGCAGGGGGACAATGTTTCGTTGGTCCAGACAATGGAGTCTTTAGCTATATCCTGGACACGGAACCCCACCATAAAGTCGTTCATGTCACGAATGATCAACACTTTCGCCGGCCGCTAAGTACTACGTTTCACGGTCGCGATGTTTTTGCGCCAGTTGCGGCCGCGCTGTCTAACTCTGTAGCTCCCGAGTCTTTTGGTCCGGAAATTAGTGATGCGGTGCGGTTGAAATCACTCAACCCTGAAACCTCAAAGAATGGTGAAGTGTTGGGTAGGATCATTCATATAGATCGCTTCGGCAATTGTGTGACCAACATCAATGGCTCAATTGTGCCCGGTAAGATAAAACTCAATGGAAAAACGATTGATTCGGTTCGCGAGTTTTACGGTGATGGGCCGAAAGGAAAGAAGCTATTTCTGATTAGGGGCAGCGCTGGGTTTCTGGAAGTGTCTGCGCAAAATCGTTCAGCGGCGAAGTTGCTGAATGCAAAGCGTGGAGATCGGGTGGTTCTGAAGCCCCGGTGACAGTAAGCACGCGAACCGAAATACGCAACACGGAAAAGACTGTGTCAAAAACCAATTGTTGAAAGCCTTAACCACAAAGCCTCAAAGACACGAAGACACGAAAAAGCACTTTAACTGTGTGACTTTCAATTTCGTGCCTTAGAGTCTTTGTGTCTTTGTGTTTAAGCTTTCATCTATTGATTTTTGAGATCCGTGTGGGGGATTATTGCTTTCAGCCAACTGCGGCGAGACTAATTTCTCGGCTCGCTTGTCTCCGTCGCACCTGTTTGTTATCTTCGCTCCACACACAAAATATCTATGACTGATAAAGCGAAAGAGACTCCCACTGCCGCCGCTTCGACTGGACTCCGCGGAGTCGTCGTCGGCACTTCAACTGTTTCCGACGTCGTTGGCGACAAGGGCGAACTTATTTACCAGGGCTATAACATTCACGATCTGGCGAAGAATTCTAACTTCGAAGAGGTCGCATTTTTGTTATGGAACAAGCGACTCCCAACCCAATCAGAACTTGATGAGCTGAATCAACTGTTGGGCCAGTCGTACGACGTCCCTAACGAGGTTTTCGACCTAATGCGTCGATCGCCACGTGATGCCGATCCGATTGATACGTTAAGAACGGCTGTCTCAGCACTCGAGTCGTATGATTCAACTGCTCGCGACATCTCCATGGGGAATAGTCACAAGATTGCCGTGAAACTCACGAGTCAATTTACAACTTTGGTTGCGGCATCTGATCGTATTAGAAATGGTAAAGACCCCGTTCAACCCTTGCCTGGTGAAAACATTGCTACAAATTTTCTCTACATGCTCAAGGGCGAGCGACCTTCTGAACACGATGCCAAGCTTTTTGACGTCTGCTTGATTCTTCACGCCGATCACGAACTTAATGCGTCGACTTTTACTGCTCGAGTGGTAGCCGGGACGCTGGCGAGCATCTATGCGGGAGTGGTGGCAGCGATTGGTGCACTGTCAGGCCCACTACATGGCGGAGCAAATACGAATGTGATGAAAACGCTTCTCGATATTGGTGACGTTGATAATGTCGAGAGCTATGTAAAACGCGCGCTTGCCGAAAAACGCAAGATGATGGGTTTTGGTCACGCAGTTTATAAGACCGAAGATCCGCGAGCGACGCACCTACGCCAGTTTTCGAGGGAGATGGGAGAGCGCTCCGGCAATAGCAAGTGGTACGACATGTCGCGCAAGGTTGAAGAAGTAATGATGCGCGAAAAAGGCCTCTATCCCAACGTCGACTTCTTCTCAGCTTCAACGTATTACATGATGGGCATCCCGCTAGATCTTTACACTCCAATCTTCGCCGTTAGCCGCATAAGTGGCTGGACTGCGCACATCCTCGAACAATACGCCGACAACAAATTGATTCGTCCGCGGGCTGAGTACATTGGCGAAAGAAATGTGCCTTACGTTCCGATCGGCGAGAGATAACTCTGGATAGAATTTTGAGCTTTGTACTTTGGGCTTTGTATCTTCCTTTAGAGGCTCTTGCGAAATTCCCACTCCGTAGGAGTGTCATGTTTATAGCACCGATGCGATCCGAACAAGTCAGGCACTCCAGAGGAGTTCGATGTCAGAAATTGTTTCATGAAATGTGCCCAGATTAAGAGCTTTCATGCACAAGTTACATGGCACTCCTATGGAGTGCGAATTTCCCGGGAGTCTCGGAGATATAAGCATCTCACTCCTCCGGAGTGAGGAAATGATTTTTCTAAGAGGCTCTACTCTCCAGCTAGCTAAGTTCAAAGTTCAAAGTTCAAAGTACAAAGCTAAAAGCACAAAGCACAAAGTTCAAAGCTCAAAGTACAAATCCCAAATCCCAAATCCCACATTCACTTCATATTCGGCGGCATCGCATTTTCATTCCCATTTAGGAACCGATCAAACCAATACAGCTGCCAGTTCAAACTTTCGACCAGGTGTTTAGGTTCGCCTGTGCGCGTGAGGTTGTGATTCTCGCGTGGAAACATCACGATCTCCGTCGTTACGCCAAAGTGTTTCAACGCACGAAACCACTGTTCCCCCTGCTCGATTGGAACACGAAAATCATTATCGGAGTGAAGGATCAAGGTTGGAGTTTTGACATTCTTTGCATATTTCAGCGGTGAACGGTCCCAATAGAGATCAAATTTTTCGAACAAGTCACCTTCGAAGTCCGGCGTGTGACCATAAGCCCCATCGCGTGTTCCTTCATCGGAGATGAAATTCACCACGCTCCGCAACGTGACCGCCGCTTTGAATCTATTTGTGTGACCCACGATCCAATTGGTCATAAAGCCACCGTAACTACCGCCGGTAACACCCATTCGCTCCGTATCGATCCATGGGTAGCGTTTAATGGCTGCGTCGACGCCATTCATTACGTCTACATAATCTTTTCCACCCCACTCGCCGACGATCCCGCGCTCAAATTTCTGACCGTAGCCCGTTGAACCGCGTGGGTTGGTAAAGAGAACTGCATATCCCTTAGCAGCATAAACCTGAAACTCATGGTACCAATCGACGCCATATTGCCCCGCTGGGCCGCCGTGAATACTCAGAACCAATGGATACTTCTTGCCCTCTTGCCAGCCAACAGGTTTAACCATGAAGCCATCGACGTCCCAGTCGTCCGCACTCTTATAGGTAAACCGCTCCACATCTGCGAACTGAATTTGTTTCCATAGTGCTGCATTAAGATCAGTAAGCTTTCGCTCTTTTGCTCCGTTTAGATCCGACGCGTACAAATCATCAAGATGTTTGAAATCGTTCACCATATACACGCGTGTGTTTGTTCGCGCGTTGAAATCTGCATTGCGCACTGCGCGTGATCCAAAGCTAATCTGTTCGGCAGTTTTCTTTGCTAAATCGATGCGGAAGATTTGAAATTCCCCCTTCACGCCGCTTTCGAAATAGATCGACTTACCGTCATCAGCCCACTCCAGTCCGCCAGGAATAAGGTCAAGGCCATTTGCGGCGAGTGTTGAGGGAGCACCTCCAGTCGCAGGCGCTAGCCATACTTTGGGATGGTCTCGATCGCGCTCCTCGCCGGTAAACGCAATCGTGCGTCCATCAGGTGACCAGCGGGGACTGTTGTCGTTTTCGTTATGATCAGAAATCTTCGTCAGTTCACCCCCAGCGACAGGAATCACCCAAACGTCGGAATTGCGATTGCCTTCGTATTCCTTGCCGGTTCGGTTTGATACAAAAGCGATCCTGGTTCCGTCCGGAGACCACTGTGGATCGCTGTCGTTCCAGTCGTCGCCCTTCGTGATTTGTGTGGACCCGCCGGTTTTAACTTCAACGACCCATAAATGGTTTCGGCGGTCGTCAAACCAGCCGGTGTCGTTAAACTTGTAAGAGCTGTTCTTGTAGTGGCGTACATCACTACGATCTTTGTGTTCAGGTCGACTATCGCCTGGTCCAATCCGGCTCACAACCACCATACGACTCCCGTCGGGAGACCACTGAAAACTACTCACACCATTCTTCAAGTTTGTTACTCGCCGGGCTTCACCGCCAGCCATTGACAGTAGATAGACTTGCGATTGCGGCGTTTCAGTAGTCGATGCACCTTCGGCCGGCCTGCTTGAGGTAAAAGCCAACCACTGTCCATCTGGGCTCCAGCGCGGAGAACTGGTCGACTGTAGACTGGTAGTAAATTGCCATGGCGCGCGACTTCCATCGGTCGCGACCACCCAGATTGATGAGTTGCGACGATTCTGTGCGCGATCGATTTTGGTTACGACATAAGCGACCAGCTTCCCATCAGGTGAAATGTGAGGGTCGCTGAGAAACTCGAAGGCGAAGTAATCTTCGGCAGTGATACCACGGTGAGAATGTTGTGCGAATGTGCTTAAAGGTAGAAATAAACAGAGAAGTACGACAAAGAGTCTTTTCGAATGGGTCATACAGTTGTGGAACGATGGCTGGAATTGGGTACGACGCGGCCAATAATACAGGTTGAGGTTGAGGGAAGGAAATCGTAGCTAAACGGGGATCTCAGATTGCAAATCGCAGATCTCAAAGTAAAGTCGAATCGGACTCGGATGACTGTGAGATCTGCGATTTGCGATCTGAGATCCGTTTAGGCCTACTGCGCACGGGCCGTGTTCTTCGGTGAGACGGTCGACATGTAGTAACCCTGGCGTGAGCTGACCAACAACTTCCTATCTTTGCCCTTTTGATCTTTCGCCTTAACTCGTACTTGAAGTGAATGCATCTTACCGTCATCGACTTCGTCTTCGGTCAGCGCAAAGCCAAGGCTGTAGCGCGCCGTTAGATTTCCGATTATTCGTGCCAAGCCCGCACCATAGTCCTTAACACGGCCAACTTTCACCGCCTCACCGCCAGATCTTCCGGCCAGGTATTTGGCGCTGCCGTAAAGACTCATTCCCATCCATCCTGCGATCGGCTTACCAATCGGCAGCAAAAGCTTGAACAGTGTGCGGAGATCGACGGTTAGCGAATTAAAGATGATGTTTTCTTTGATTAGTACGGCTTCAGTTGCATCACGATCGGCATAGAATATCGGTGCTATACCGTCAGATACCCACACAACCGAAAGCTGCGAATTAGGTCTTATCTCTGCCGCCCTGCGGGAGGCATCATTGATGGCTGCCGACATGTCATAGACATCGCCAAGGTCTATAGTTACGTCTCCATCTTTATTAACCCGCTTAACGTTAACCCGGCCGTCACGGGTAACGGTGCGAGTAACTACTGATCCATCCTTGCCTTTGTTAATCTGAGTCGAGACGATTTCATCGCCAGGCAAGTCGTTCGACTTTGCCGTGTCGTTTGTGGCAGGTGAAGCTGCGGGCCCTGGTGAAGGGGTATTCGCATTCGCAGCCGCTGCACGTGACTCTTGCGTTCCGCGAATGTCCGGCAGTTCCTCTTTGGTTTCGCAGATAGCCTTAACGCGTTGTAGGGCTGCGGCGAGTTTGCTGCGCTCGTTTGTGAACTCCGTCACCCAAACCGCTTTTTCGTCCTCACCGATGTTCATTGCCATGATGCCGACCTCATCTCCAGGAGGCAGCTTGGCTAACTCGTTTTCCATGGACTTAAGGATATCCGGGTTTTTCAAAAACCTGCCTGCTCCGTCTTCCCGTAAGTCGAGGATCAAAACCAAGGCAAGAGGCTTTCGCGCCTGGCCTTCTCGAGTGAAGTAAGAGATTTCCCGTGGCTTACCGTTGTCCAATACTTCAAAGTTGTCTTGCGCAAGGTTCGAGATTGGTAGCGCCGTTTTCTTGTCTTTTACAAGGGCGTCGAGAAAAACAACGCGCGTCTTGATCTTAATTGTGTCTTCAACTTCCTGGCCGATCGCAGTGGTCCAGTTAAAAGCAAACGCTGCACAAAGGAAAACTACTTTCAGATAACGACGCAAAGGCGTAAATCTAATACCCAGGTGCCGGACCCCGATTTTGAGAGAGCGGTGCTGGCTAGTAGCAGTGATGCTTAGCTGTCGGACATCAGATTTATGCCCTTGCGTCGTTGCCTGAAGTGATCTGAAAGGTAACGTGTTCATTTCAACCTCACTCGTTGTCGATGATTGATGCTTCCTGCTGGATCGCTTTCGCTCCCTCTTCCGGGTTCTTCAGGAGGAGCGCGAGGTTTTTCGGAGAGACATTCGCCTGTACGACAACCGCTTCTCGCGGCTCGATGTTAACTACCAGGACGGTAAATTTGTCGCCCTTGTCGCGGACGAAAACGTAACTCTGCTCGCCTTCGGTGGCTGAGATAGTCTGCACTAACGGTACCCATGTTGCGTTCATTGCCTCATTCAGTTGCTGGCGAAACTTGGTGAATTCGGCGTCAAAATCTTGATCCTCAAATGTGGCTAACTTGATGCTGCCAGCCTCCGCAAAACGCTTGGCCTCGCCACCTTTGATTTTTGCTCCGACGCCAACCGCTTTCATCGCCGCCTTCGCGAGGAAGGGAAGGCCTTCATGCTTGACGTTGTAGAACTGTTCGATCAGTTTCACGACGGAGTTGAAGTCGTCGCCTTTGGCTAGACCTGAAGCTGTACAGATAGAGGCCGCCAAAAGAACAATCGAGAGTCGGATTGTCGTTACGCTTTTCATTACAGACCTCACTGCTCATCCTTCTTTTTTGACGATTTGATTCCCAGGTCAGGGATTCCAAGGTTGCCTTCCAGCTTGGCTAGCTTTTCCAGATCTACTGGTCCAACGATGTTTACAACAGTTAGCTCGCGTGGCTCGGCGCTGATAACAGTGACGCCATTAACATCTGCGCCGGCAAGAGAGACGTAGACTTCGACGTTTCCTTCCCGTTTGCTGATGACGTTGACCAGCCGTGTCCAGGCAGGTGATCGAAGTTGCGCGCGTATGGTTTCAACATCCGCGTTTGAGTATTCATTGTCATTATCGAACTCAAAGCTCTTAACGTAGATTCCCTTCAATCCAACAACGAGCTTTTTGATTTGTGCCTGGTCTTCATCTTTTTCGTCGAACAATTTGGCAGCGAGTAGAATTAGTCGTTCATCGATATTGACGTCGACCGTCTCATTAGCGCGCGTTGCCAAATGATCTAGATGAGTTAACTGGATCCTTGGATCCTGAGCCCGAGCGGTTAGCCCGGGTATGATGACGAGAAGTGCCACGAGGAGTGGAGTTCTCGGCATGTAATGGAAGAGTGATCTCATAACTACTCCGTTCATCCGATTTTGTGTTGATTGCGAATTTGATTAGGTGACGCTGGCCCCTGGGCTTTTCTTTGGGCCAGGTTCAGTTTTTCACTTGCGAGGCGTAGGGCGGTCATTAATTGCTCTTTTGCTTCGAGCGCCTCTTTACTCGGAGCTACTTTGGGGCTATGCACGCGTCGATTATTTCTAGCGATTACGGGCGTCTTGTTTTCCTTTATAGGCCCAGTAGTCTTTTGCTCATTGGCTTCACTGGCTACATCCGGACTTGGTAAATTGCTCGGAACGCTTGGCCTCTCGACCTTCGTAATTTGTTGATGATCGTCTTTAGTGGTCGTCATGCGTAGCCAGATGAGACCTACGACAAGTGCAATTACCAGGGTGGCAGCAATTGCAAGCAAAGGGAGATAGCGGTTACGACTCGCTGGCTTCACCTGATCGGTAAGGTCCAATGGTCTGGGCTGATATTTCAGTGTGCCCAAAATCTCTTCCAGTTGTGCAACCTCTGGATCAGGCTTGCCACTTTTATCCCACAAATATTCTTCGTTCATAAGCCCTCCGAATAACCGAGCTTCTCTCTTAGTTGTTTCATTCCTCTATGCAAGTTCACGCGCACTGAAGCAGGAGTGAGTCCGGTTCTTTCCGCAATTTCGGGCCCGGTCATTCCTTCCACCAGGCGAAGCACAAGTGTCTCGCGATAAGCTTCTGGCAGGCCCTTAATAAGTTCGAGAATTTCGTTTGCCTGCACTGTTGAATTCTCGGCAGCGCGCAGGTCGTCGGTAACTTCCACGGTCTCTTTCGACCTTCGATAAAAATCCATGGCGCGGTTGCGCGCGATCATTGCTATCCAGGGACCGAAAGCTCCCCAATCTCTTAAGGTGTGTAGCTTCCTGAAGGCGTGCAGGAAAATGTCCTGAACTAGATCGTCAACCTCACTCCGTGGAACACGCGCCAATAAGATTCCATGAACCATCGGGGCATACAGGTCATAGAGGCGCGCGAACCCATCGCGATCGCCGGCGAGTACTGACTTCACAAGCACAGCTTCTATCCGGGTCTCCGACGTTGATTCGTCTTTGGCCGGCTGTACTTGGGAGCTCATCAGAAGCATGTCAGCTGTGGCTTCAAGCTCAAACATTCGCCGCCTCAATCAGTAGACTGAAATCTGCTTATTTGCTACCTGTCAAAGCGGGACTCTTTTGCTGGTGAACTGCGCTTTGACACCGATAAAGACGGGAGAGTTACGGAAACTGTTAACAGGATAATGTCCGATAAGGTGCAGTTTTGTCGATGTGGGTAGATTAAACACCACCGGCTTTACGCCGCGTGGTGTTTCAATTTTCACGGCTAGAAGCGCAAGGAAGAAAGACGGTTAGGACACCACCGGCTTTACGCCGGGTGGTGTTTCAATTTTCACGGCTAGAAGCGCAAGGAAGAAACACGGTTAGGACACCACCGGCTTTACGCCGTGTGGTGTTTCAATTTTCACGGCTAGGAGCGCAAGGAAGAAACACGGTTAGGACACCACCGGCTTTACGCCGTGTGGTGTTTCAATTTTCACGGCTAGAAGCGCAAGGAAGAAACACGGTTAGGACACCACCGGCTTTACGCCGTGTGGTGCTTCAATTTCACGGCTAAAAACGCAAGGAAGAAAGA
>JBKPQV010000163.1:0-7740 GCA_046734235.1 Acidobacteriota bacterium | reverse complement strand
ACGACGCGATCTGTTTTCTGGGCGGTCCAAGTTCTCAGCTTGAATATTTCCAGCTTGTTCAGGCATTGTTCATTTCCTTCTTCGACTCGAGAGTCGCAGTCCAAATCCTGGTGCTCATTGCATGTCAACCATTTTCCACAGACCGCATCAGTTCTACATCACGCGAAGGTAGTCTTTTTCGTTACCTCAGATTGTTGACAGATAAATACCTCGATGGTGGTAAATGAGGCTTGGGCTGGTGGTGATCTCTCGAACTCTTGACTTCAGTCCAATAAGTAGCACTCTCGACCAAGTAAAAACAGAAAATTCCAATGACTAACACGATTGAGGTATTTATCAATACTACAATCGAGTTAACAGAAAAGACCCAGGATGTGGGATGCTGGTTTGTTGGAGTCTTGAATAAACAAGTTATGGCGTTGTTTTTGTGGATAATATGTTCGTGTATACGATCCACGAATTTGCACGAACTCACACCCGGAGACTATTAAATGAAGAACTTACTTCAAGCCTTGTCACTAGCTTCGGCTGCTTTCCTTCTCGCTTCGAATGCTCAAGCGCAATCTCGAATCGTTATTCAAAATCGGTTCGCATCCCTGGATGGGGTTACGCTGCATTATCTCGTTGCCGGAAAAGGCTCTCCAGTAATTCTTCTGCATGGGTATGCGCAAAACAGTCGCATGTGGCGGCCGCTAATGATGGAGTTAGCAAAAACTCGTTTGGTTATAGCCCCAGACCTGCGCGGCTTTGGCCAATCGTCAAAACCGGTGGACGGATACACCAAGAAGAATATGGCCAAAGATATTCATAATCTTGCTACGTCACTTGGGTTCAAACAGGCAAGCATAGTGGGACACGACATCGGATTGATGGTTGCTTACGCGTACGCGGCACAATATCCGACTGAAGTTAACAAGATTGTTTTGATGGATGCTTTCCTTCCCGGCGTCGGCGACTGGCAGCACGTTTGGTTATTAAGAGATCTGTGGCATTTCCATTTCTATGGTGAAACGCCACTCAAATTAGTTGCAGGTCGTGAGCGGATCTATTTTGAGCATTTCTGGAACGACTTCGCCGCAGATCCTAAGCATTCAGTTTCCGAGGCTGACAGACGATTTTATGCCGCTGCGTACGCCCAACCGGGTGCCATGCGTGCTGGTTTCGAAGTCTTTCATAGTTTCGAACAGGACGCCAAAGACTTTGCCGAATTCGCGCAAACGAAACTGACAATACCAATGCTGGTGCTAACGGGAGAGAAAGCGTCTGGCACTTTTCTGATCGATCAGGGGCGACTTGTAGCGGACAACGTTGATGGTGTCGTCATTAAAGGATCTGGACACTGGTTAATAGATGAAGCGCCTGATCAAGTAATTCCGAAATTGTTCGAATTCCTAACTCAAAAGAATTAAATAAAACTTCACCAAATAATAGAACCCACCAAACACATCGCTCGTCAGTTTGTACTGAGTCCCGTAAAAAATCTCTGAAGCTCTGAATTAGGAAGCAACGAGGAAAACGAATTCTATATCCCGCGCTCAAGTGTCGGTTTTGTCGGATGCATTGACGGAATGGACCGGATTTTCGTTGACACTTCCGACTACATCGGGGCCGCCGAAGCCTAATTGATGAGCCTTTCGGACAATTCCGGAGTCAACTTTTTTGGTACAGGCATTGCGAATAGCAGTGCTCGAAAGAAGATCTATCCGGAGAACAAGCCGTTAAGAAGAATTGTTGTATCGCTCAGAAATTTCGATTTGATTGAAAAGGCGAGTTGGACTTTTTCAGGGAGTTAGCATGCGAAGGCTTTTGCAGCGTCATTTCAAGCACCCCCGATGGACGTTTGTATTCGCACTTGTATGCCCCCTCTTTGCTGGGCACGTCGGACGAGTGTTCGCTAGTTCGGATGGTGTAACCAATATCTTCCGCCCGCTGGCGCAGCCAGCTCAAGAAATTAAGGAGACATCGCTATTGGTGCTGGCCATCTGCGCAGTGATCTTCTTAATCATGTTTGGTCTGCTGGTGTATTCGCTCATCCGATTTCGTCACCGTCCAGGAGATGAAGCCAGCGAGCCCCCTCAGATTTATGGCAGCAACCAGATCGAAATGGCGTGGACGGTATTGCCGATAATCATCGTCTTCGTTTTGATCCTGGTCACATCGCGCACCATAGCCGACATCCAAGATCGAAAAGCCGCGCCCGGCGCGTTGCAAGCGACCGTCATCGGGCACCAGTGGTGGTGGGAGATACGCTACCCCGAACTGGGTATTGTGACCGCCAACGAGCTGCATGTGCCGGCAAGCGACGAGAGCAAACGCCGGCCTACGTTTCTTAAACTTCAATCGGCCGACGTTGCACATAGTTTCTGGGTTCCGCAACTAGCTGGGAAGACCGACCTGATTCCCAACCGCGAAAATCGGATGTGGATCGACCCCACAGCACCTGGCACATATCTAGGCAATTGCGCGGAGTATTGTGGGATGCAGCACGCACGGATGTTGATCCGTGTCATCGTGCATCCACCCGAAGAGTTTGAGCGTTGGGTCGCTGAACAGAAGCGTCCGGCGGCAGAAGAACCGGGCGCTCAAGAAGGCCGGCGAATATTCTTCGCCAACTCCTGCGTCAACTGTCACACCATCCGCGACACACCTGCGAAAGGGGCGTTCGGCCCGGACCTGACGCATTTGATGAGCCGCCAGACACTGGCGTCCGGAGCTGGACCAAACACGACTGAAACTTTGCGCGCCTGGGTGCGCGATCCACAGAAGCTCAAGGTCGGTTGTCTTATGCCGAACATGCAGATGACTGATACCGAAGTGGACCAGATTGTCTCCTACTTGCAGACGCTGAAGTAGAACGGGGAAACCAGAATGGCGACTCAAGAGATCGTTGTACCAGCATTTAGTCAACCAGAAATTTCATTGATTGACCGGTTGCATGGGCTAGTCGTCACCGTTGACCACAAAAAACTGGGCCTCATGTATGTCTGCACTGCCATTGGATTTCTGTTAGTTGCAGGGCTGATGGCTTTGGCCATTCGCCTGCAGCTTGCCGTCCCGAATAACACGTTCCTGGAACCAGATGTTTTCAATCGATTCTTCACCATGCATGGGACCTCGATGGTCTTTTTGGTAGGCATGGCTCTTGTCTCCGGCTTCGGCAACTATCTTGTGCCGCTGATGATTGGCGCACGCGACATGGCGTTTCCACGCCTGAATGCTTTCGGGTACTGGATGTATCTCTTTGGTGGGTTACTTCTTTACTTCAGCTACCTGGGTGCGCCGGGACTCGCGGGTCATGGCTCGGCACCGGACGTCGGGTGGTTCGCATACGCGCCACTCACGGGCCGCGCCTTCTCGCGCGGTCATAGCACAGACTACTGGATTCTCAGCCTGCTGCTCACCAGCATTGGCAGCACTGTCTCAGCCATCAATGTGATCGCGACTGCTGTCTCGTTACGCTGTAAAGGTATGACGTTGATGCGCATGCCGCTGCTCGTCTGGTTAATGATCGTCGTGAACTTCATGATCTTGCTGGCACTTCCCGCACTCTCAGCCGCGCAGATTATGCTGCTCATTGATCGCTATTTAGGTGGGCACTTCTTCGACACGCAAGCGGGCGGCTCAGCTGTCGTCTGGCAACACTTCTTCTGGCTCTTTGGTCATCCCGAGGTTTACATCCTCATCATTCCGGCATTCGCGTGCGTCTCAGAAATTGTTCCGGTCTTCTCTCGCAAACCCATATTCGGCTACCCCGTCATGGTCGGAGCAACCGTAATGATTGGCCTCATTAGCACGAGCGTCTGGGCGCACCACATGTTCTCGGTTGGGATGACTTCGGTCGGCAATATCTTCTTTGCGATATCGACGTTTACAGTTGCGGTGCCGACTGGGATCAAGATTTTCAACTGGCTTGGCACGATGTACGGCGGCAGGATTCGGTTCGATCTGCCAATGCTTTTCTGCATCGCTTTTCTCTTTCAATTCCTGATAGCAGGTCTGACCGGCATGATGCTGGGAGTCGCTCCTTTCAACTGGCAGCTCACCGACTCGTACTTTGTAGTTGCGCACTTTCACTACACCTTGGTCGGCGGATTTCTCTTCGGCATGTTCGCGGGCATTTACTACTGGTACCCAAAAGCCGTGGGACGTTTGCTCGACCGCCGCTTAGGACTCTTGCATTTCTGGTTGTTCACGATCGGCTTTCACGTGACTTTTGACACGATGCATTTCCCAGGTCTGCTCGGAATGCCGCGACGAATTTTCACCTATGACGCAGGACGCGGTTGGGAGACTCTCAATCTGGTTACTTCGTTTGGTGCTCTTCTTCAAGCGGTGGCGGTTCTCTGTCTTGCAATTAATCTGGTTCGTTCATGGAAGAAAGGTGAAGTAGCAGGCAACGATCCATGGGATGCATGGACGCTGGAATGGGCCACGACTTCACCGCCACCCGAGTACAACTTCGCCAGTGCGCCAGTAGTGCGCAGTCGCAGGCCGCTTTGGGATCTAAAACATCCAGAGGATCCGGATTGGAAGTACGAGTGAGGCAGGACGAAGGACTATACCGATGATCAACGAAGCATCTTTGCCGCACACTTTCGAAGCCAGCGACTGGAAACTGCCGTCCAGCCGGAAGCTGGCAATCATCTGTCTCATCCTGACGGAGACCGGTCTCTTCTCGATCTTCGTCGCCGGGTACGTCTTCTATCTTGGCAAGAGCTTGACTGGACCAACGCCGCGGGAGGTCCTGGACCTTCCGATTCTATCGACGATTTGCCTGCTTTCGAGCAGCGTGACGATTACGTTGGCAGAGCGAGCGTTCAACCGAGACCGTGTGGGCCGCTTCAAGATTTTTTGGCTGATGACGATTGTACTGGCAGCGATTTTCCTCGCTTCTACAGCGATTGAGTGGCGGCGGTTGATTTATCAGAAAGGACTCACGATCAGCACCAATCTCTTCGGCACGACGTTTTACTCGCTGGTAGGACTGCACGCGAGCCACGTCATCGTCGGCATGTCTCTTTTGTTGTTGGTATTCATCTTCAGTCTGCGCGGGTTCGTAAACATCATGCATCGCGAACGGCTGCAGATGATTTCCTGGTACTGGCACTTTGTCGATGCCGTTTGGGTCATCGTTTTTACGGTCGTTTATGTCATCGGACGTTGAGAAGCAGATTGGAAAGTTGAGAAGAAGATGCAGCCTGAAGAACAGATGACAACAACTTCAAAGACGATCGAAGTGCCGGCGCCGACGCCTTGGCCACTTGTCACCGCTTTTGGCCTGGCTCTGCTCTTTGCCGGATTGGTTACCAGCATCGCCGTTAGTGTAGTTGGATTCATAGTCATCATCTTCGGCGCGGTTGGTTGGTTTAGAGATGTACTACCAACACCGAAAGAGCAGCTCGTCCCAATACTCGAAACGCCAACGGCAATAGTCGCACAGTCATACCGAACAGTAGCCCACTTGCAGCCCGGCGCCGACAGCCATCGTGTTTTTATTCCGGTTAAAGTACACCCGTATTCAGCGGGACTATTTGGCGGCGTCATTGGAGGCGTAGGGATGGCGATCATCGCTTGTCTCTACGGACTCATCGCGCAGGGTAGCTTGTGGTATCCGATTAACCTTTTGGCCGCCGCGGCGCTGCCGGCTTTAGCGGAGGCCGGCGCAGCGGAATTGAACTCATTTCACCTGTCGGGTTTCATTGTCGCGCTCTCTATTCACTGCATCATCTCGTTACTTGTTGGTCTACTCTACGCGGCCATCCTGCCGATGATGCCCTCGCGATTCACAGCTTTTTGGGGAAGTTTTCTGGCGCCGGTATTGTGGACTGCTTTGGTCGCTTCAACTCTGCGACTAGTGAATCCCGCACTGAACGCAAGGATTGCGTGGGGTTGGTTCATTGCTTCTCAGGTCGCGTTCGGACTGATTACTGGTTTCATTGTCGCTCATTCGAAACAGGTTGAGACTGCGCAGTCATGGCCGCTGGCCGCGAGAGCCGGATTAGAAGCGCCAGGTCTAATGCCTAGTCAGGAGAACCATCAATGATTGCCGGATCAATAATTGGGCGTGTTGGCGCGGTCTTTGTGGGCGCCCTTCTGTTGGCAGGCTGCGAGGCCCGTCTGCCTGGGCAGCCAACCGAAGCGGAACGCTGGCGTGCGCCTGCCGACGTAACTGATTTCAATCAACTCTACGCTCAGAACTGCGCGGGCTGTCACGGAACGAGTGGCAGACTTGGTGCGGCGCCTGCCCTTAACGATCGGCTTTATCTGGCCTTCGTCACGGATGATCTAATGCAACAGGCGATCGCGAAAGGCCGGGCTGGGACAAGCATGCCGGCATTTTCTAGACAGGCTGGCGGCCATCTGACGGATCAGCAGATCGAAATCCTCATCAAGGGAGTCAGAAGTCAATGGTCCAACCCTGATGATTTTAAAGGTGTCGAAATGCCGCGCTACAGCGTAGATGAAACCGCGACGGCTCATGGTCCAAATGCAAATAGCAACGACGTCTCGGTGAAGACTTCACCCATCAGCGACGCTTCACGAGGCGCCGCCGCTTACAAGACCTATTGTTCGAGCTGTCACGGTGAAGACGGCAATGGCGGATCGGCAGGCTCGATTGTCGATCCCAACTTTCTGAATCTGGTCAGCGACCAAGGCCTCCGCACAACCGTCGTCGTTGGCCGCGGTGACATAGGGAAACCTGACTGGCGCGGTAACGTTCCGGGCCATCCCATGTCAGCACATGAAATAGATGACGTCATCGCCTGGCTCGTAGCGCGCAGGCAGACGACAAATGTAGTTGGCAAAGTCGATCATTCGGCTTACCTGAAGATGAAATGAGCTGGATTGGAATTTGATGACGGAGGCACAAGTGCTATGGCAGTCAAAGAGCTTGAAGTGGTAAGCGAAAAAGTACCGGAGCGAATCCATATCGAGATGCCGCGACGAGCATTTCTGCTCAAGCTCGGCTTCCTGCTGAATGCCGTAGCGGCGACGATGGTGTCAGTGCCGTTGCTCGGATACCTGCTTTCAGCTTTCCGTAATGATGGTGGGTTCACATCATGGATCTCACTCGGCGCTCTCGCAATGTTTCCCGAGAACCAGACACGCATGGCTAGCTTTCGCAATCCATTCACCCGTCCATGGGATGGCCAGACTGCCGATATACCCTGCTGGGTGCGGAGAATGGAAGGCGGAAAGTTCCAAATCTTCGCGATCAACTGTACCCACCTAGGCTGTCCTGTACGTTGGTTTCAGGAATCGCACCTGTTCATGTGTCCATGTCACGGTGGCGCTTTCTACGAAGACGGCTCGCACGCATCTGGTCCGCCGCCGCGCGGCCTCTATGAATACAAATACAAGATCGAGGATGGGCAACTGTGGATACACGGAGGACAGCTACCGACATTGAATCAGCCGTCTTAGGAAAGCAGCAATAGGTCCTATGGGTCGAATAGGTTCTATTGGTTTAGGAGAATTGGAATGATCGAGAGATTAAGAAAATTTGCAATCTGGATCGACGATCGAGTTTATCTAAGCAAGATCTTCGCAGCGACCGCTGGTCATCATGTTCCGCGCACCTCCGGCAGTTGGTTCTATGTCTTTGGCAGCGGCACCCTGCTTTGCTTCCTGATCCAGATCGTGACCGGCATCTGCCTCGCTCTCGTTTACGTGCCATCCGCGGGCCAAGCTTACACCAGTCTGGAATACCTGAACTATCAACAGCAGTTTGGATGGTTT
>JBKPQV010000162.1:0-4473 GCA_046734235.1 Acidobacteriota bacterium | reverse complement strand
GCTTTCTTTTCTTCAGTAGACAAGCCGTTCTCTGTCGTCCTGATGCTCGATACGAGCCCGTCCACCCAATTCCGTTTGGAAGACATCCAGGACGCAGCCATTAGCTTTGTGAACCAGCTTCGTCCAGACGACAGAGTTATGGTGGTTTCGTTCAACGACAACATCAGCCTCTTATCTGAATTTACAACCGATAGAAACAAGCTAAACCGGGCAATTAGGCGAGCTCACACAGACGATGGAACTCGTCTCTATGACGCTGTCGACTTAGTTATGAATCGTGAACTGGCGAAGGTTCAGGGCCGAAAAGCCATTGTGCTCTTCACTGATGGCGTGGATACAACCAGCCGGCATGCTTCTTTTCAAAGCAACCTAATGGACGCTCAGGAACTCGACGCGCTCATCTATCCGGTGCAGTATGACACTTCAGCGGATGTTGCAGGAGGCGGAGGGGGTGTGTATTTGCCAACTCCCGACGACATTTTTGGTCAAATCCTGGGTGACATTTTCGGAGGCGGCCGCAGAAACAGCCGTCGAGGCGGCGGAGGCGGAGGCTATCCCGGTGGAAATCCAGGGCGAAGGGGTAGAGGTTCTAACGACTACCAATTGGCCGACGAATTCCTCCGCGATTTGGCTAACAACACTGGCGGCCGCCAGTATCACGCCGATAGCCTCCAAAATATGTCAGCAGCGTTTGCAAATGTGGCTGAGGAGCTTCGCCGGCAATACAGCATCGGCTACTACCCAAAACGTTCGGGCCAGCCCGGTGAACGCCGCCAAATCAGGGTGAGGGCGACAGATCCCGCTCTAGCGGTGCGGTCTCGCGATAGCTACATCGTTAATCCGTCTGGCCGCGTGGTCGCCGATACCAATCAGCAAAATGCGCCGGTGTTGCGAAAGCTGGCTGATCCCTCCAGGCCCTCAACCAGGTTCTGAAGTTCAACAAATACTTGAGGTAATTTCGGACACAAAAAAGCGCGGCGGTTTTTGCCGTCCGCCGCGCCAACTATACCCACAGGAGGAAAGGGGTATTCAACGGCTAGGATAATAACACGGCATAGGGCCAGTCTCCCAGCGGAGAATTAGAATTTCCTCAATTTTTCCTCGTTCCTCAACGTTTACATTAACTCTCGAGCAGGCTTCAAAATTAACCCTAATTCCGTACTCAAGATACGCGGGAAACGAGTGTTCGTAATGGTACAGACTTACAGTAATGGCAGATCTAGATTGTCACAAACAACAAGCAGGGTAAGCCGCGGCCGTCGTGTCCTTCCCGACTGACCTTGAGAACACGCGGCGGCCCGGCCTTCTAGTCCACCTCCCGATACAACAGCATGTTTGGGATACACGGTTGATCCCCTCGTAGTGAAGTCTGCTATGCAACTGAGTAAGGGCCATATTTTGTACATCGAGGATCATGAGGATACTCGCGACCTCGTTATTCTAGTTCTAAAACAAAACAACTTTGAAGTAACCGTGGGCGCAACTATTAAGAGTGGCCTTCAGTTATTGCGGCAATGTAAGTTTGATTTGTACCTGCTTGACTCGTGGCTTCCTGATGGTTCAGGTCTGGAGCTCTGCAGACAAATTCGCGAACATGATCCATTAACACCAATTCTTTTTTATTCCGCCGCCGCGTACCAGGCTGATCGAGAGTCGGCGCTTAGCTCCGGAGCTCAAGGTTATTTGGTGAAACCCAGCCGCACTTCTGAACTCTGCCAATTAGTTGAACTCCTTATTGCAGAGTACCGTCAGCAATCTAGTTACTCATAAGTCCGGTACTTCAGCCATACGAACAGGCCAAACACGGCGGAAAAACAGCTCCAATCCCCAAAGAGCTGTGGCGGTAACCAAGGTAACCACAAGCCAAAATTGCCAGTAAGCTCCAAACCGAGTCTCCCAACCAGGTTGAATAGCGTGGGCCAGGTTTACATTCAGATTGGGTGCGGTAATAAAGCGCGACAAAAGCTGCACCAGCAAGTACCAACCAAAAGCAAACAGCCAGGTGTTGCGGTCCATCCCGATTAGCCTCAGGACAAACATTCCAACTAACAGTCCTCCAACATGCGCTAACGTCGAAGTAAGGAAAACACCCCAAGTCAGCACGACATAGAGAAACCAGATCAAAAGGCCTGGTATGGTCCAAATAATTGCGGTTCGCATCAGGCGCCGATTGCTCGTAAATAAACCGATTGCTAGAAGCAGGTTGCCGATGTTGCACATCCAAAGCAGGTTCCCAAGCTCACCAATTCGCCAGTAATGAACTCCTTGAGCAATGAAAAAAATGAGAGGCAGGACTCCAACTAAACGAATTCGATAATCGAGGGCTAAGTTGACAGTCATAGGGGTGATCAAGAATAGCATTGCCTGCTTTGCCCTATGAACGAGAAAACCGCGGGGCAAGCAGGCGAGAAAGAAGAATGGTTGCCAAACGGGGTTGACTGGAAGCAGCGCCTAGGACGCCGCCGGTGAGAGTTCCTCGGCCAGCGAGACGATGATGCCGGCAGGGCCTCGCATGTAACAGAGCCTGTACTTGTCCTCGTACTGTACAACTTCGCCGACGAGTTCGCCGCCGTGGGCCCGCAGACTAGCGACAGTGTCGTCGACGCTTTCGACTGCAAACATGACGCTCCGGAGGCCCAGCGTGTTCGGCGGCGCGATTGCTGGTTCTATCTCGACCAGTTTTGGATTACGAAACTTTGTCAACTCAAGCCGCCCATGCCCATCTGGGGTGCGCATCATCACGATGTCGACTTGGACACCTTCGAGCCCGTTGACGCGGTCGACCCACGGGCCTTCGACCGGCATCTCGCCTTCACGCGCCATGCCGAGGGTGGTGAAGAAGGCGATGGCGGCTGGAAGGTCGTCGACGACAACGCTGATATGATCCATTCTCTTGATCGTCATGTCCCAAGTCTAGCAGTGGCTACGAGCAACTGTCTAAATTGACTGTTCTGATGGGTTGAATGTCCGACAGAACGGTTTCTCTTACGGTCCGAATGGGAAAAAACAAATAGTCGTCTTGACAACAGCGCTCGCTGAAAACAGACTACTCGCGCTTTGGAAATTTGACCCATGAGTGTTTGGTTCGCAATGCCTTCTCTCGAAGACCTCCTGCAAAAATCGATTCCGGAACTTAGCGAGCTTTATCTAGGAAAGCGCCGGCCAGTACCTAAAGGTTTACTTGAAGCGCTGGAAATTGATACTCGCCACGGAGCTCAACAGCTCGCGAAAAGGATTCGTGGCCGTTACCGCAGTAATCGATCCGAAGGGCAACGACTTCATGTGCTGCTCAAATTTGAGATTGAGCTTTGGGACGACGGTTTCAGTAGAGTTGCGGGTGTTGATGAAGCGGGAATGGCCCCGCTTGCTGGCCCGGTTGTAGCAGGCGCGGTAATCCTGCCTCAGAATTACAAGCTGCGGGGGCTCAATGATTCTAAGAAAATCCTGGATCCAGAAAAAAGAGAAGAGCTCGCTCTTCAAATAAAGCAGGATGCGCTGTGTTGGTCCGTGGGTTTTGCTGAAGTCGAGGAGATCGACAAAATCAACATTTATCATGCTGGTCTGCTGGCTATGCAAAGAGCCGTTGCTGGTCTAGGTTCACAACCCGATTTCATCCTCGTGGACGCTAGAAAGATTCCCAACTGCACAACTCCACAGCGGGGAATCATTCGTGGGGATGCACTATCAGCAAGTATAGCGGCAGCCTCCATCATCGCTAAGACCTCTCGTGACGCTCATATGCTCGAGATGGATCGTCTTTACGAAGGCTACGGCCTGGCCTCTCATAAGGGTTATCCAACTCCAGAACATTGTCGCGCGCTAAAGGAACTCGGCGCCTTGCCAATCCATCGCAGGAGCTTTGCTCGAGTTAGACAAGCACTTGGCCTGGATCCCATCCAAACCGAGTTGTTTGGCGAGACGCCTGATGTTGAGAATCCCGAAATCCTTGAAAGCGATCCCGAGATTCTGAAAGAGCTCGCCGCGACCCAAGGCTTCTAGTCCACAGCAACAAATTATTAGGCTTTCACTACACTTAAAGAATCACTTTAGGATTCACTCTTCCCGCAAACAATGGCTTCGCTGACCGAATACAAGAAGAAGCGGAAATTCGACAAAACACCCGAGCCAGGTCCTAAGAAGAAAAGGACCAGGACCGGCAGGATGTTCGTGATTCAAAAGCACCGCGCCACCCAACTCCATTATGACTTTCGACTTGAAGCTGATGGAGTACTTAAATCGTGGGCCGTCCCAAAAGGGCCATCACTCGATCCGACCGTTAAACGCCTCGCAATGGAAGTTGAAGATCATCCGGTTGACTACGCCAAGTTTGAAGGAGTGATTCCGGAGGGTGAATACGGTGGAGGCACAGTGATGGTCTGGGATTATGGAACTTATGCTCCTGAGAAGAAGGGAGAGAACGTTACTGCTGCGTTGGAAAAGGGCGAACTCAAGTTCTCGCTCGACGGCCAAAAA